>QLUB01000219.1 GCA_018725205.1 candidate division NPL-UPA2 bacterium | reverse complement strand
AACGTCAACATTAGCCCCATGGGCCTAGTGCGCTGCGGGGACATAATGTTCAGGTGAAGCAAAAGGGACGGAGCCTTTTGCTTCACGAGTCGCTTTCCGCTTTCTGCTGTCCGCTGGGGAAAGTTGCGGAGGAAGCAGTGGGGAAGCAGTGGGGACGGAGCCTTTTGCTTCAGGCTTCGCTTTACGCTTTCCGCGGGGGAGTAATCAAAAAACAAAAATCAAAGATCAAAAGAGAGACGCAAGGTGTAGGCGTGAAGCGTAGGCAATTGACGCAGGAAGTTTGCCACTGAGCAGCACTAGGGTGTGTAAAAGGGAGGTAAGCGAGAATGACTCGGGTTTCGGTTAAACCTGAGATGCTGCGCTGGGCACGCGAACGCGCTGGACTCGATAGCGCTGCTCTTTCCCGACGTTTCCCTAAGCTGCTTGATTGGGAGCGCGGCAGACTGTCACCGACCCTGCGACAGCTGGAGGAGTTCGCCCAAGTCGTACATCTTCCGATAGGGTATCTGTTCCTATCGGTCCCTCCCGATGACCAACTGCCCATTCCTGATTTCCGTACACTTGCGGGGCGTGTAGGCATGCGACCTAGCCCTAATTTACTTGACACAGTTTACTTGTGCCAACAGCGGCAGGACTGGTTTATTGAACACGCGCACTTGCACGGCTTAGCACCTCTGAGCTTCGTGAAAAGTGCCAGTCTGCAGGATGAGCCTGTCGCAGTGGCAAGGACAGTAACTAGCACGCTGGGGCTTTCCATGGATGCGAGGATGAAACTACCCACTTGGGCTGAAGCCTTGCGTTACCTCAAGCACAAGGCGGAGGAAACGGGTGTTCTTGTTATGGCAAGCTCTATAGTGGGGAGCAATAGCCATCGGAAACTAGACGTGGCCGAGTTTCGAGGGTTTGCCCTCGCTGACCGCTTTGCTCCGGTGGTGTTCTTGAATGCAGCGGACAGTAAGTCTGCGCAAATGTTCACCTTGGTGCATGAACTGGCACACCTGTGGCTAGGAGAAAGCGGTGTGTCCGACCCGATTGCTGGCAAGACGTCCTCGCAGCCGCTCGAGCGGTGGTGTAATGCGGTGGCTGCTGAGTTGCTCGTTCCGCTCCACGAGCTACCTGCACAGCGTCGGACGGAACTCCGTCTGGAGGATGAAGTCCAACATTTAGCTTATGTGTTCAAGGTTAGCACTTTGGTCATATTGCGTCGATTGTTGGACTCTGGTGCCATAGACCAGGATACTTACTGGCGGGTCTACGAGGAAGAGTCGGCGCTAATCCGGGATCACGAACAGGGTAGTGGCGGCGGCGATTTTTACCGCACGCTTGCTGTTCGCACAGGGAGGGTTTTTGCCCGTGCAGTAATCTCTAGCACACTAGAAGGGCATACGCTGTTTCGCGACGCTTTTCGTATCTTGGGAATCCGCAAAACGTCTACCTTCTACGAAGCGGCCCGTACGCTGGGGGTGATGCTGTGACCTATTTGCTCGATGCCAATGTGTTTATTCAGGCAAAAAACCTTCACTACGGGCTGGACTTTTGTCCTGCCTTCTGGACTTGGCTACTCGACAGCAATGCTAAGGGGCGTGTCTGGAGCATAGACAAAGTCGCAGATGAAATAGCTGGCGGTGCAGATGAGCTGTCTGACTGGGCGAGGGACTTGGGAGGCAACCTTTTTCGGAACACTGATGTTAGCGTTGTTGGGCAGATGGGGAAAGTTGCGGAGTGGGTAACTGAGCAGCACTACGAAGCGGCGGCGATTAGCACTTTTATGCAAGTGGCAGATTACTATCTTCTGGCGCATGCATTAGCGGGGAGATGTGTTGTTGTCACGCACGAGGTGCCCTCGAGTTCAGTGAAACGCATCAAGATCCCTAATGTTTGCTTTGGTCTAAAAGTTGCCTGCATTAGTCCCTACCAAATGTTGCGACGTGAAGGGGCTAGGTTTGTCTTGGGTAAACGCTAAGTGGCTTTCCGCTTTCCGCTTTCCGCTGTCCGCTTTCCACCAAGTGCCAAGTGCCAAGTGCCGCTATCCGC
>QLUB01000218.1 GCA_018725205.1 candidate division NPL-UPA2 bacterium | reverse complement strand
GCCACAGATGAACATGGCCATGAGACCGAACTCCGGATCATCACTGAAATAGCAGAACTTTTTGACGTATGTATTTGCGCGAGAGGTTCTTACGACCAAACAAGCGCGTCTTTGCGGACGCTTTTGGCAGATATTACCGGGGGCGCGGAAACGGTCTCCGGGAAGCTACCGGTGCGCTCGAAAGAGGTACCGGCTGACGGTGTTGGCGCAGCAATAACGCTGGTCAATCACCAGCATTACGCTTTACTAATGCGCGCCAAAATGGCCGCAAAAAAATTCAGGAGGGAAAATTAAAAATGAGTGAGCTTAGAAAACTATACAACGCGGCTTGTGAAGCGGTGCAATCCGCTGCTGAAGCTATCGAAAAAGCGGATGCTTCTGCCGACCTGCCCGTACTGCGCAAGACCCTTGACATTGCTGTTGCCGAGGCGACACGTTGCCAACACAACTTAGACGTCTTGCAGGTACGCGCACAGTTTAAGCCAATTTCCGGTGAGGCGGCAAAACCGACCGACACGACAAAGCTCGGCATGAGTGACAAAGATTTGCGCGGGTATAGCCTTGTCCGCGCCATTCGCGCTGCCGCCACAGGCGACTGGAGTGGCGCAGAATTAGAGCGTGAAGCCAGCGATGAGATTGCCAAACGGCTTAGCCGCTCCCCACAAGGCTTTTTTGTCCCGATGGACGTGCAGGTCGAAAAGCGTAGTTTGACGAAAGGTGTTGCGGCCGAGGGTGGTTTTACTGTCGCCACGGAGCTGCGTCCGGAAAGCTTTATCGACATGCTGCGCAACCGGATGGTCGTCCAACAAGCTGGGGCTAATGTCCTAACGGGCCTGGTCGGTGACGTTACTATTCCGCGTCAGACTGGTGGCGCGACCGCTTTTTGGGTAGCTGAATCAGCCGCTCCAGCCGGGAGCAGGCAGGCGGTTGACCAGGTCGCGTTAAGTCCTAAGACAGTTGGTGCCTGGACGGATATCAGCCGCAAGCTCTTGCTGCAGTCCTCAATCGACGTTGATAATTTCGTCCGCAGCGATCTTGCCACCGTCATCGCGCTTGCTATTGACCTTGCCGCACTGCACGGCACCGGCGTGGCAAACCAGCCGCGCGGCATTGCCAGCACCACCGGCATTGGCGTAGTCGTAGGCGGCGTAAATGGCGCGGTGCCCACATGGGCGCACGTCGTCGGACTAGAGACTGCGGCCGCGATTCTGAATGCTGATGTGGGCAGCTTGTCTTACATCACAAACGCCCGTGTGCGCGGGCGCATGAAGACCACACAAAAAGTGGCGACTACAGATTCCGTGATGCTATGGGAAACGAACGTTTCACCGCTCAACGGCTACCACGCACATGTCACTAACCAAGTCCGCGGCGACCTCACTCGCGGAACCGGCACAGGACTTTCAGCCATTTTCTTTGGCAACTGGTCTGACCTGCTTATCGGTCAATGGGGGACCTTGGACATCCTGGTCGATCCTTACACCGGGGGAACCGCAGGCACAGTTAGAATAATCGCTTTACAAGATGTCGATGTGGCAGTGCGTCAGCCGGCCAGCTTCTCGGTCATGCTTGACGCGATAACTACCTAACCTGAGAGGAGGTAAGGAGACATGTTTAATGCACACGATCCGTTTTCAACTGAATTTCTACATCCGGTGGCAGCCCGTACTACCACCGGCAACGGAGCTAGTATTGACATCAAAGACTACATCGGCAGAGGCAAAGTCATGCTTGACTGCGCCGCCGGTACAGGCACCACACCGACACTAGACATCGTGATCCAGCATTCTGTGGACAACGTCACTTTCATCCCCGTCCCCGGCGCGGTATTCGCGCAGGTCACGACTGCAGCGCGACAACAGCAAATCGGACTTGATCTCGACGCAGCGCACCGGCACGTCCGCATTGCGTTCACCATCGCCGGCGGCACCCCGAGCTTCACGTTTTCCGTGCAGTTAGTGGGGTGGCGGCAACTATGATCACGATCGTGATTGTCGACAGCACTATAGCCCGGGGGCGCGTAGTCACTCCCGGTGAAACGGTGGAGCTGAGCGAGCAGGAGGCCG
>QLUB01000217.1 GCA_018725205.1 candidate division NPL-UPA2 bacterium | reverse complement strand
GTCGCTGTAGTTAGGCTTGGGGCTGTGGTTAGGCTTGGCGAGGGGGCTGGTGCGCTGAGCTCTGGAAAGGCTGCGTCGTTAGCAGCTAGTTGGGATGAGACGGTATGGGCCAACGCCGGCACTATGTAAGCTGTGCTTTCCCCAGCATGTAACTGCGGAAAAGATGGTTCTTCCTCAACGGCGGGCTTATTTAAGCCAAGCAAGCTGCTCTCTTTCTCTCTCGGCGATTGCAGGCTTGCAAAACCCTTGCCCTGCAACGCACGCACCAAGTCATAGAAGCTGGCGACGACGCCATGCTGAGGAGAGGTCACCTGCTTAGTTTCCACTGGCAAGATGGGCTTTCCGGACTCAATCTTCATCAACGTACACCTCCTGCCGCCGTAAAAACTGCTGACTAGCCGCTTCGTCTTGAGAAGCCTGCGTGATACGCTGCTCTCGTAGTCTCACTTCGGCCTGATGCGAATCCTTGTGTGTCTCATACTTCTTCTTGTTCATCCTCGCCTTAAGTAGCAAATCACGCGCTTGGTGGCAAGCTTCTGTCTGTGCCTGCAGGTGTTCGCGAGTGCTGCGAATCTTGCCATGCAGAGCTACAGTGAAGCGCGCGCGGTGCTCTAAAAGCTCGGGATGTACAGGTGCAGCTAGTTCTTCGATGAGCTTCATCTCCATAGCGGCGAGAGAGCTCTCCCGTCTCTGTCGCTCGCGCTCCGCAAGTGCTAGCTCTAACTGGCGGATTCGCTCCTTCTGTTGCTGCAAATCAAGCAGTCGTTCTAGGGGATATCTAGACAGAGTAATCACTCCTTTACCACCTGAGCTAGGGCACGTAACGCTTCATCCAGAGAACAGCGTTCCTCTATTCCCTGCGCTAGGAGCTGCATGATCAGCGGCACGGTGTCAATGGCTTCGTCAATAGAACGGCTCGTCCCCTTAACATATGCCCCGATATTGATTAAGTCCTCGTTATGGCGGTAGACCGCAAGTAAGTTACGGGCTTTGGCCACCAGCGACAAGTGATCCGGCTGACTCAGCTCGTTGGCGAGGCGGCTCACGCTCTGTAAGACGTCAATGGAAGGGTAGTGGTTTTGTTCCGCCAGCCGTCGCGTTAAGACTACATGACCATCTAGGATGCCGCGCACTGCGTCGGCAATCGGCTCGTTTAAGTCATCGCCTTCAACTAGGACAGTGTACAGCCCGGTAATACTCCCATGCGAGGCAGTGCCCGCTCGCTCCAAGAGTTTTGGTAACACAGCGAAAACTGAGGGCGGATAACCGCGCGTTGTCGGGGGTTCCCCTATAGCCAGTCCTAACTCGCGCTGAGCCATGGCAAAACGCGTCACCGAGTCCATCATCAGCATCACCTGCAGTCCTTGGTCGCGGAAACTTTCCGCTATGGCTGTCGCCGTAAGCGCGGCCTTGATGCGGAGCAGCGCAGGTTGGTCGGACGTAGCTACGACCACCACCGAGCGGGCAAGCCCTAGGGGACCGAGGTCACGCTCCAGAAAATCGCGCACTTCACGCCCGCGTTCCCCCACCAGCGCAATGACATTGCAGTCAGCCGTACTGCCCCTAGCCATCATTCCAAGCAAAGTGCTCTTGCCAACGCCACTGCCGGCAAAAATGCCTAGGCGCTGCCCACAGCCAAGCGTTAAGAAAAGGTCTAAAGCCCGAATGCCTGTCTCTAAAACCGCATCGATGCGTGTCCTGTGCAGCGGATTTGGCGGTGCTTGGTCAAGTGGGTAAGCTTTGCATTCGCCTCTCTGCAACTCGCCTGTTAACGGACGCCCCAGCCCATCGAGCACTGACCCGAGTAAGTACGTGCCCGTGTTCACGGTCAGTCGCCGTCGGAGTGGCTTTACAGTACAACCGGGGGACACACCATGCAAAGGCTGGAAAGGGAACAGGTACAGCTTGTCACGGCTAAAGCCTACGACTTCGGATAGCACAGCGTTGCCGCCGTTCCCGATATGACACAACTCACCAATTGAGGCGCGACATCCGACTGCTTCTACCGTGAGCCCGATTACCTCGGTCACCTGCCCAAATGTGCTCCAAAGCCACGGATTTTCGAGGCG
>QLUB01000216.1 GCA_018725205.1 candidate division NPL-UPA2 bacterium | reverse complement strand
ATTGCAGGATTTAGCCACATGGGCGCGTGCCAAGAGCCAATTGTGGGACAATTCACCTACACGGGATAATTCACCTACACGGGAAAAAAGACTTCAGAGGGAGGATTTGACATGCGGAAAGTCTACTTAGACCATGCCGCTACTACGCCGGTGCATCCGGAGGTAATTGCGGCTATGCTGCCCTATTTTCACAATTACTTCGGCAACCCGTCAAGTGTACACAGTTTTGGGCGTGACTCACGCAAAGCTGTAGACGAAGCACGCGAAAAGGTTGCTAAGGCGATTGGGGCTGACCCGCGCGAGGTGTTCTTTACCTCGGGCGGAACGGAGTCCGACAATATTGCCATTCAAGGCGTAGCGCTTGCCCGCAAGCAAAACGGGCGGCACATCATCACCAGCAAAATTGAGCACCACGCGACGTTAGACACCTGTCATTTCCTAGAGTCGCAGGGGTATGAGGTTACTTACCTGCCGGTGGATGAAAATGGCCTAGTCCGCGTGACGGATTTCGAGGCGGCGCTTCGCCCCGACACCATTTTGGCGTCGATTATGCACGCCAACAATGAGATGGGGGCAATTCAGCCCATCAAGGAAATGGCTGCTATCGCGCGCGCCAAGAAAGTGACTTTCCACACTGACGCCGTGCAAACGGTGGGAAGCATCCCTGTAGACGTCAAGGAACTTGGGGTAGATATGCTGTCCTTATCGGCGCACAAGTTTTATGGCCCGAAAGGAATAGGCGTGCTCTACATTAAGAAGGGCACGCGAGTGAAACCGCTGTACCATGGCGGTAGCCAAGAGCGCAAGTACCGGCCGGGGACGGAGAACCACGTCGGTATCGTAGGGTTAGCCAAAGCACTTGAACTCGCGACCGAGAGTCTAAAATCTAGGCAAGCGCATATTCAGGTGCTGCGCGACAAGCTTATCGCGGGTCTTGTAGCTTTGCCGGAAGTAGAGCTTAATGGTCACCCCACACAGCGCTTACCCGGCAACGTCAATGTAAGCGTGCGCTATGTAGAAGGCGAGTCGCTGATTTTAAGTCTCGATATGCAGGGGGTTGCCGTCTCGAGCGGCTCTGCCTGTACTTCGGGGTCGCTTGAGCCCTCGCACGTGCTCCTAGCCATGGGGCTTACGCATGAACAGGCGCACGGCTCACTCCGCCTTACTTTAGGCATAGACAACACGCAAGAGGACGTCGATTATGTGCTGTCCGTTATGCCGGGGATAGTGGAGCGGCTGCGCCAAATGTCGCCGCTGTACAATAAGAGATAAGAGTTTGGCACCATGGGGGCTGTCCGCTGTCCGCTGGTAGATCGTGGCTAGTGCTTAGTGCCCAGCCATTGTTCGCCAGCGGATCCCTTGCAACTTGCTGCGTGCACGGTACAGTAAAAGTTAGTCTCTACTGGGGACTGGGAATTAAAAACCCAGCCGAAAGCGGAAAGCGGACAGCCCCTTATAGGGTCACGAATCATAGGTCACGCGTCACAAGTCGTGAGTAATAGGAGGTACCCCCAATGAGCGTATACAACGAAAAAGTAATGGACCATTTTCAGCACCCGCGCAACGTCGGCGTCATGGATGATGCTGACGGGGTAGGCGAAGTAGGAAACATTAGTTGCGGCGATATTATGCGTATGTATATTAAAGTCGACCAGAACGAGCGCATTACCGACATTAAGTTCCAGACTTTTGGCTGCGGAGCCGCAGTAGCTACGAGCAGCATTGTAACGGAGATGGCCATCGGCAAGACTGTAAACGAAGCGCTAGCTATGACAAACAAAGAGGTGGCTACGTCCCTCGGCGGACTGCCACCCCTGAAACTGCACTGTTCCAATCTTGCCGCCGATGCGCTCCATGCCGCTGTGAAAAATTACTTAGAGCGCAGGAAGCAGTAGGGACGGAGCCTTTTGCTTCGCAAATCGCTTTCGGCCTGTGAGAAGCAGCACATAGCACATAGCACTTGGCACATAGCACATAGCACATAGCACATAGCACTTGGCACTTGGTGGAAAGCGGAGAGCGGAAGGCGGGAAGCCACCCTAGGAGGCCACCCCAGGAAGGCCCCTAGCTCGGTG
>QLUB01000215.1 GCA_018725205.1 candidate division NPL-UPA2 bacterium | reverse complement strand
GCGGCACAAGAATCGAGGCTGGTGGCGCGACAGTCGGTTACAATGCACCACTGATGACGGCAGTAGCGAGAACGCCTTTCCTAGCGGAGGCGTTCGCTGAAAACTTCCTAGGACAGGGCGTGACACACGGATTCTTGCGCATTACGTTTCCGTTCTGCATCGGGCGTGCTCCGAAGCCACCGGTGATGACGGATAATGCGTGGGCCATCGCGGAACTTGAGGTTAGCGTCCAGGAGAACCCTGTGCTTGCTATGCCTGTGTATCGCTGGGAGTTTGTGGATGTTCTGCCTGCGGAGTTGGTGTAAGATGGTAAAAAAAGTTACGTCGCTTGATGAGATGCGTGAGCAGGTAGAACCAGAAGTCATAACAATTCCAGGCTTTCGGCCTGGGACGTTAATTAATGTTAAGATTAAGTATGTTGACTTAACAACCGCGATATTGGCGACCAACATCAGTAATCCACTTATTGCGCTTGCCTACCAGCAGGCGCGTGAGGGGAAGTCACGGCAGGAGATTGAAGATGAAGTGAACCGTCAGTCAGATACACCAGCCGCAGATGCTGAGCGTGTCTTAGCGTCGCTCAGTACGTTGGCATGCCAAGCATTGGTGGAGCCGACATATGAGGAGCTAATATCCATCGCGCCACTTAATACAGAGCAACTTGCTGCGATTTACCTCTATATGCTATACGGCGAGCGGGGCGATGGATTGTCCTCCTTTCGTGACAAGTCAGGGGTTCGAGAGGCTGATAAGCGTAGCGACATTTTACCAAAGGAGGCCATCTGAGTTTTTAAAATTAGATGGCTTGCGTGCTTTTTTACTGGATGAAGCGGCGGCGCATTTCGTGATGGAACGGCAGCGATTGGAGGTGAAGACGTATGGCGGTGAATCTGGGGACTATTTACGCTGAACTTGGTTTGCGTATGGATGAATTTAACCAAGGCGCACGCCAAGCTACCACTAGAATTGATGCGCTTGAACAACGGATGAAGTCAACAGAAGCAGCGTCAAACATGCTCGCCACCGGTGTGCTTGCCGTCGGCGCCGCAATGGGTGTAGCTGGTAGCTATGCTATCGTGCTTGCCGCGCAGATGGAGCAATCCGAAATCGCCTTTGGGACGTTGCTTGGGAGCGGTGAAAAGGCAAAGGCGTTTTTACGTGATTTGGCTGGGTTTGCGGCTAAGACACCATTTGAAATGCCAGGATTGATGCGTGGGAGTAGAATGTTGCTGGCGTTTGGTTTCCAGGCGAAGGAAATTATCCCGATGATGACGGCGGTCGGTGATAGTGTGGCTGCGCTCGGTGGCGGTGAATTTGAGATTCAGCGGGTTGTGCGTGCCCTAGGTCAGATGCGGGCCAAAGGGAGAGTCTCTGCGGAAGAAATGATGCAGATGGCAGAGCTTGGCATACCAGTGTGGGAAATATTAGCCGAAGAAATCGGTGTAAGCATACCTGAAGCTATGGAACTAGCGAGTCAGGGTGCGATTGATGGGATGACGGGCGTAAACGCCCTCCTTGCAGGGATGGGTGGAAGATTTGAAGGTGCGATGGAAGCTCAGTCGAAAACCCTGATCGGCATGTGGTCTACGATTCGGGACAATGTTAATCTTGCGGCGGTTTCGATGGGGAATACCCTGATAGCTGCGTTAGATATTAGTGAACACGCTGAACAAGCTATCGAAGCATTGAATGAGCTCCGAATTACCATGGAAGCGTTCGAGAAGGTGGCTACCGAGCGTGGGCTAAGGGCAGCGATAGTCGAACTATTCGGGCCGCAGACTACAATCGCAATTTTGAGCGTTGCGGGTGCTATCATAGGGGGGCTAGTTCCAGCGATTGGGGTAGCGACAAAGGCACTGTGGTTGAAATTTGCCGCGTTGGCAGCTTTAAAGCCTTGGATGTTGGCTGGAGCCGTTGCAGGGACTTTGCTTGCTACTAGGATGATTATACAAGCCGAGGCCACACGCGGGAGTACAAAGTCGCTGCAAGACCATATCGCTGAACTGCGCAGACAGGCGGGAGCGACACGCGCATCAGGTGCGCAGACCGATAGATTCCGGACTAGCTTGCAGCGTGTCGGAACGC
>QLUB01000214.1 GCA_018725205.1 candidate division NPL-UPA2 bacterium | reverse complement strand
CCGAGAATGTGCTCGGTCTACAGAAAGAACTTCAGACCTCCTGACATACCCCCCCTGCAAATTGTCCGCTTTTGGCCGTTTTTGTAGTGATTACTCCGCATGCCGGATCGCGTAGTGCATGCGAAAATCGGTGCCGGGAAAACAAACAGCGGTTCCGTTGAGCGCCTCACACAGCGCCTCAATTGCTCGCGTGCGATGGGGCGAGCTGAGCGGTTCGAGGATGACATGCAATTTGCCGTCTTCGACGCGTAGCTCGGCTGTCGTGCCCAGCGCATTCTGGATCAGCGTTCGTCCCTCCTGATCGGCGCGCGCATACTTGGGGCGCACCAGCGCCAATAGATCGCTCTCAGCTTGATACGCCACCATCTTGATGATGTTCATCAAATGCTTGCGCTCGTTGGCGAGTTTGATCACTTCACCCGGATGCGCCTGACTGACCGACACAAGTGCGGGTACAGTGCGCTTCTTCGCGCGAAGAGCGGCAATGCGCTTCTGAATCGCTCGTATGGCCATGCCTTCCTTGCCATGCGCAATCTTGAATCCTCGCATCGTCGAACGCTTTCCCTCTGGATTGGCCAAGGCCGCCGCTCCGTAGGCTTGCTGAAGTTCGGCCAACCCCGCCTGAGCTTCCTGAATTCGATTATTGAGCTTTCGTCGTACCGGATTGGGAACCATGCGATCAGGATCGGCAGGTTCCACCGCGTATTCCACGAGGGCGTCGATCGGAAACTCCTCGTCCATGTACTTGAAGAAGTTTTCCTGCCGCCATCGCTCGAACATTCGGAACGCAACATGCAAGGCGGGAAGATCGAAGCGACTTGTCAGGATGGCTGTCTGGTGTGTGCCGTCCTTCGAAAGCCGGGTCACCTGCCGCAAGCGCAGTTTCCCCTTCATCAGTCGGACCTTGCGGTCGTTGAGGTTATATTCCACACGACGTCTCTCGATGCGTCCGCTGTGTAGCACGAATGTCTTACGCGGTATCGGACGCATGGGCTTTTTCCGGTAGGTTAGGACGTCGAATCGATCGCCAATCAGGCACTTGAAAAGCTTTGGGCTCCACCCGCCTCGATCAAATACAATCGTGACACGGCGCTTCGGACCAACCAGAGTTCGGATTTCCCGCGTCAAAATCGGAAGCATCTTCGCCAGTCCCGCATTGGCTTCGGCCGTGACGACGAAGAGGGGATCACCTCGCCGATCGTTAATCCAATAGTCGGTGGTCGCAGGGAGCAAAAGGCGCATTTGAGCAACATGTGTCTTCGGAAGGCGGTGTTTGCCGTGATACACGCGCACATGGCCATCCAGGTAGAGAAAGCCCATGACCCGTCCGCGCGCCGCAACGCGGCGTTTTGCCAACAGCCTGCCGAATCTCTCTGACTGTCGAGCGTTGGCCAGACGCTCCAGTTTGCGCCGAAGAGTCTTGACCTCGGGTGCTCGGTCCAATCCAAAGATGCCCCCGAGATCCGGTGGCGAGTGCTCCTTCAGATGTTCTGGTCTTTTGAGTCGCAACAGCGAGATCAGCGGGAGCACAAGCATCGTGGTTCGCAGACCGTAGAAGGCAGGGGCGAGATCGTCGTACACTTCCGTGGCAACTTCGAAAATACCGGACTGCACCAGAGCCGGTACTGCCAAAAGCACTCCGGCATGAGGAATCCGTTCCCCTGATCGGAAGAGAGGATCCGCATCTTCGAGCAATCCGATGCGCGCCAGAAGGCGGTCCATCCATCGATTGGTGGGGTCTTTATCAAGGGTACGAAGTGGTCTGTCGTCCGAAGCCGCAGGGTTGTCTGATGGCCGCCGCGGATATTCAGGATCGGATTTCTCGTCGTGCATGAGAGCCGACCGCACGGAAGGTTGAGGCAATTCGGGGAGCAATAGTTGTTGGGCTTCGGTTTGCGAATCGATCCATCGATTGAGTAATTCGCGGATGGAACTCTCGTCCACGTCCAACTGCCTGGCTATTTCGCGGTTGCTCGCACCGACTGCTTTGAGCCGTGAAACCGCTGCCAGGCGTTTGCGCGACAAACGTGGCGATCCCGCCTTCCATCCCGAGCGGAGTTGCAGCCCTGCCATTCCATGAAGAATGTAACGCTGCAAATGCCGACGCAC
>QLUB01000213.1 GCA_018725205.1 candidate division NPL-UPA2 bacterium | reverse complement strand
TGTTACGGATATCCAATTGCTGAGTTTGGACTGGGTACCTCTTGACCGAGCGGGGATGAGAACGCGAGTGGTGGCTGTTGGGGAATCAAACTTAAAGTTGGGGGGTAGTGACATGTCAGAAAAAGTGATGACGGCTGTAGAGTTATTGGCGGAACTGCGCAAACTCGGCGCAAAGCCGGCGCAGGTAATCGGCGAGATGGGTTGGGACGTGAAGATGCTCGCGAGGGACTTGGATTGGAAGTTGGACAAGGTCGCAGGAGAGATCGAAGTGGAACGGTGGAAGCAATTAATGGAGACCGTCGCGGTGGTAGGTGAAATGGCGGAAGTGTTTGGCCTGAGCAAGGGAAGTAAGCTGGCCGACTTGGTGCCAGTGGTTAAGGCTGCCAGAGAAGCTCAGCTTAACGCAGCTACGGCGGAGCATGATAAGCTGGTGGACAAGGTTATTGGTGAGATGGTGCAAGCAGAAACGGTAAGGCCATTGGTCAAACGGATGTTAAGAGTAGATGCAAGCGCTAACGAAACGACCATTAAGAAAGTTCTGGGCGAAATGTTGGGCCAAGAAGATATCAAGAAGGCGCTGGCGGAAGTTTTCAAGGCAGATTTGATAACGCCGAAGGTAGACCCACGCACGGCGAGCAGTGGAAGCAATACAGTTAAACGTACAGCAATCTAATTAGAGGGAGGGGTAGAACATGGCTGAAAGACCAGTACCGGTAACAACTATACCATCGCGGATTGCTAAGATCAGCGATGGCCGCTCTGTCGTAGTGACAGTGCCGACTGCCATGCTGATCGAGGCAGGGCGATTCTACGCAATTGGGGGACATTTCGGTGCAGCGTTCTTTGCAGTGCCGACTACGGCACCGGCAGGAACGTTGACCACGCTTAATCTAGAGCAAGCTGAGTACACTATCGCTACACCACAGCTTGCATCAGTAGCGTTTGTCAGCGGTCAACTTGTATACTGGACACCGGGCAACTTGTTGACCAATGTTGCCACAGGTAACCGCTTGGTAGGGCGTTGCACAGTTGGCGGTGCAGGGCCTGCTGGGCCGATTCAATTTGTTCTGAGTGATGCGGCAACATCTCTGCTTACGCAAGCAACAGCTCAAGCAAATAGTGGCGCGGCGCCAACTCAAGTGGAATTCAATGCATTGCTGGATCGCTTGCGGGCGGCTGGCGTAATTGCGACGTAGGGAGGGAGCTAATATGAAGGTGATTAGTCAAGAGACGCTTCGTGACGTTCGGCGTCAGGGCACATACGAAACGCAGGTACCGTTTACGCTTAACGGCAAGGTCGAGCATGTGACCAAGAAAATCGTCAACGGTGAAATGGAGACACATCAGCTGTCACGTCCGATCGGTGAAATGATTACGTCTGGGGGGCTTGAACAGTTTAGGGACCTGCTTCGGAAGGTCGTCTTAGACGTTGAGCTCGGTCGAGAACTGCAGCCTCTGGTCTACGGTCCGATTTATGAGCGTATTGAGGATGCAAATTTTCCGCGCGTCTTGGATGCAAAGTGGGCCCTGCAGGGGGTTGTAGTCTTTACGGAGCACCTCGAGGGGCAGGAAGTTCGTTTCGGGAGACTTGATGCGGTACAGGGTCCTATAGCGCGGATTCTAACGTTCTCCGCAGGCTTTGAGTACACCAAAGAAATCCTGGATTTCAACGAAAGCTTCAGGCCGGAGATGCTGAATCGAGCATTGGGCGAGGCTCACAATGCGTTGCTTAACGACATTCATCTGCGCCCGATAATTTCTCATACCTACACCGGTGGGAACCTGACGACTTGGACCGCACCGCCGGCAGGGAATCCAGTTTGGGTGGGAATTCGCAATACCATCATCGAGGCACAGAAAGCTGCAGCTAGAGCGAAGCGTCCAGGTACGGTATTGCTAGCCAACCCTGTCATGCGTGCTGAGATCGAGTTGGCAATGACGGGGGGTCACAACGTAGGCGGTACGGTGTTCCCAGCGATCGGTGGCATTCAGCAGGTCATCTACTACGATAGCGATGTTCACCACGGCTACACTGGTGTCGCTGAGAACCGCGCTTATCTGATCCGTCCGCGTCGCGGGTTCAAGGAATTGGTGAAGCAGGACTTGCGGGTTGAAGCGCAGACGGGCGACC
>QLUB01000212.1 GCA_018725205.1 candidate division NPL-UPA2 bacterium | reverse complement strand
CAAGACAACTGCTAGGCCCCAGCCGACCAGTGCCGCAGCCACGTACAAGGTCACGGCATTGACGGCAATGACGTTAAACAGTAGCAGCGTCACAGCTTGAATGGCAAAACTCACTGCCATTACTCTCACTGTGCCGAATTTGTCGCTCAAGTAGCCCGCGACGGGTCTGCCGAACCCGTTAAAGCCAGAGAAAATCGCCACGGCTGTCGCGGCTTCGGTGGCACTAAGGCCCATAACAAGCCTGCCAAAAGGCGTAATCAGTGCCGCGCAGAGCATGCCGCCCGCTATTACTACGCCAAACGCGAGCCACATCACCCAGAAAATCGGTTTGCGCAAGAGCTCCCGCGGCGAGGCGTCAGGTGCGGGCATGACCTTTCGTTTGTGGGTTGGCGCGGCCATACCCGTTTGCAGAACGCCCTCGGCAGGGTTCTTGATTATCCAAGCGGCTAGGAGGCACATGACAAAACCAATCAAAGAGATGAGCACTAGGGTCCCCTCGATGCCATAGACCGGGATCAAATGCCGAGCTTTCACAGGTGCGACGACGGTGCCAGCCAGACCAACGCCCATCACTGCCCACGAGATAGCGAATGCAGGTCTATCGGGGAACCATTTTCTCACGGGTGGAGCAACGCACGCATAGATCGTTCCCGAGCCAATCCCGCCCATGCAGCCATAGGTCAAGAACAGCCACCACGGATAAGGGAACCGCCCGACGAGCGCCGCTCCGCCAAACCCGAGCAAAATAAACACGGCCCCCAGCAGGCAGGTCTTTTTAGGGCCGATGGTGTCCTGCATGCGTCCTGCGGGAACCATAACCAAAGCAAAAACCAAAAAAAAGATAGTAAAAGGCATGGCCGCCTCCGCCGTAGTCCAATCGAACCTCTCCACTAACGGAACTACCATCGGTCCCCAAGCATAGGCTACCCCTGCCAAAAAGGCCAGCAAGAACCCCGCAAAAACAATGCTGTACCGCGTCCAATTGTGCTTTTCCATGCGTCGCCTCCAAAATTTGCGTCACCACAGAGATTCGCCTCTATCGACCAAAATACCTGCGAGAAAAATCGCCATCAGCGCAACGCAGGCTGCAACCCTGTTGTTTCGTAGTGTAGGCTTAAGAGGAGGGGTAAGATAGTGCGGCATACCGAAATGTCATGGCAGGCCCTAGATGGAACAAGGCTTTTTGCGCAGAGCTGGGAACCCGAGAATAAAAGGGGAGTGGTCTGTCTAGTGCACGGCCTGGGTGAGCATAGCAGCCGCTACAGCCATTTTGCTGCTGTGTTCAACCAGGCGGGCTTTGCCGTCGTGACCTTAGATCTGCGAGGGCATGGCAAATCAGGTGGAGCGCGCGGCCACACCCCTTCGTTTGAGCACTACATGGACGACCTCCAACTACTGCTTGCAGACGCAGAACACCGTTTCCCGGGCGCTCCGTGCTTCCTGTACGGGCACAGCATGGGTGGGCTTTTGGCGCTAAGCTATGTCCTGCGCCGCC
This sequence comes from candidate division NPL-UPA2 bacterium, assembly GCA_018725205.1. GTDB lineage: Bacteria > Bacillota > UBA994 > UBA994 > UBA994 > UBA994. The sequence continues at coordinate 662 of QLUB01000212.1, read as the reverse complement.
AACCGCGCTTAAGCGGAGTGGTGATCGCTAGTGCGGGACTCCGCAGTGCGCTCGAAGCGCAAAGGGTCAAGGTGCTAGCTGTGCATCTGCTTGGGTCAATCTTGCCGCAACTAAGCCAGCATAGCGGGCTGAACTCAACTATGCTGTCGCGTGATCCCAAAGTAGTCGAGCAGTATCGCAACGACCCGCTGGTGCATGACCGCATCTCGCTAGGCATGGCGAAAGGCTGCCTAGAGGCAGTCAAATACGCTTTCGCCCACGCAGCAAAGTTCCCGGTGCCCTTGCTCGTAATGCATGGTGCGGCGGATGAGCTCACTTTCCCCTCTGGAAGTGCAGCACTCGCTAGCTTAGTTGCCAGAGATTGCACCTTGAAAATATGGGATGGCCTGTACCACGAACTTCACAACGAGCCGGAGAAAGAAGCAGTATTCCGCTACGTGCTCACTTGGCTCGAAGCAAAAGGAAGCAAAAGGGACGGAGCCTTTTGCTTCAAGCCACATCGCTGCACAGGGATAGCAACGCCAACAAAGGGAGGGACCACCTATGATGGATTGTCCAAGCTGCGGTAGCCGCATCGACGACGTGAGAAAACACTATTGCGGTAGCTGCGGCGCGCACCTACGCCCGGAAGCCAGTCCCCTTATGAGCGGCCAAGAAGGTCT
>QLUB01000211.1 GCA_018725205.1 candidate division NPL-UPA2 bacterium | reverse complement strand
ACGTACCGTCGCCCACAGTCCGGCAAAAAAAGCTGTGACCGTTCCCCAATTACGAATTAGCAAGAAAGCACCGGCTGCTAGTAGAGCAACGGCCGCGATCACGAGTCCGATTGGAGCGGTTATGGCTAAAAATATTACTTTCGCAGCAATGAGCACAATCTTGACTGCTGCAAAGCCCGTTTTCAGGCTTGCTATAACCGCAATAACTTTTCCGATGATCACTAATACCGGGCCCAGTGCGGCTACCAACCCCACAAAAATTAAAATAGAGCTTTGTATAGGCGCAGGCAGGTTACTAAACCACACCACGGCTCCTGTAATTCCTGCAATCAGCGCAGTAATATGAGGCATTAATTTTGTCAGTGCATCTACTAGTTTTTTACCGATCGGTTCGAGGGCGAGCGTTGCCTGGTTGCGTAAAATCGCCATTTTGTCGGCGAAAGTTTCAGTAGCTTCTCCTGCGGCTTTGACTGTCTCCGGACTGGCGGCAATCTCGGCCATCAGCCCCTCAATCTCGAACCGACCCTCTAAAATAGCCGCTGCCATATCGGGACCAGCACGAGCACCAAAAACCTCCATAGCCAGCGCTGTTGCCTCCGCGCCTGGTCCCAGTTCCTGGATTGTGGTCATCGTCTGCTGCAATCCCTCGCGCATCGGCACGTTGTCGCGCGCAAAATTTCCCATAGCTATGCGTAGACTGCCGAGTACAAGCTCCGTATTCACGCCCTCTTTTTCCCACTTGCCCATCAAAGCGGCGGATTCTTCGATTGTAAAATTCATTGCGCGCAAAGGTGCACCAAACTGTACCAATTTTGCCGAAAGTTGATCAACGCCGACGCCGGTAATCTGGCTGGTTTTCCAGAGCAAGTCCAGTGTTTTGGTCTGGTCTTTTGTGGCCACGCCCCAGTCACCAAACACGCGTGTAGTCGCCGCAATCATGGGGCCGACCTCTGCTTTTGCCAAACCAGCCAGATCTAACATACGTTCTGAAAGCTCCCGCAGCGGTTCGCCGGTCAGGCCTAAGCGCGTGTTGAGATCGGCAATGGCCGTACTGACCTGATCGGCATTTTCCGGCACACGTGCAAAAACCGCTTTAAAGTCGTCGCCAAGTGCTTCAAGCTCTTTTCCTGTTGCCCCGGTGCCGCCACGAATAGTAGCCATAGCGCCCTCGACCTGAGTAGCTGCTGCAATTGCGCCTCCGCCTAACGCCACAAGCGGCAAAGTGATGCCAACGGTCAGCTTTCCGCCTATATCTGCCATGCGCCCTCCTATATCCTTCATTCGAGAGGATACAGTATCCATAGCAGCCTCAAAGCCGCTGGCGTCGCCAATTATACTTACAGATAATATCCTATCCGCCATTTTTTTCCACCACCTGGCCGCCCATAGCTATGGTGATTGCTTCCAGTAACTCGCGCTGCCTTTGTGCCGATTGCGCCTGTGCACGGGGCTTAACATGGCGGAAAACTGAGAAGTCTTCCATCCCCATAGCACGGCTTTTCTTTGGATCGCGATTCACGTTGTAAGTTATTGCCAATAGTATACTTATTTGCGCATCGCGCTGATAGTGTCCCTGTAGAAGTAAGATAGTCTCCGATGGCGTCAGCCGCCAATAATCGTCCGGCATAATCCCCGCCAGTAGAGCGTCGCGCTCTATTTCGGCGCCGCCTTTTTGCACAAAGGGGGGGAAGCCTCGATAGCCTCCCCCAGGATTTCTGTTACTTTCTCGTAGCCCAGATCGTCAATAATGTCATCAACGTCCTCCAGGTCTATGCTCGGGTGTTGGCGCAATAGCCCTGCGTGTAAGAACATCGTCAGGCTGCCCACGCCATCCTTCATAGAGGTGAGCGAGTGTCCCATCGCTTTCTCTGCCTGACGAAAAGCGCGATTGTCGAAGTACAGTGTGTATTCGCCTTTTAGCGTGGAAAACTTCGTTCCGGTGGTCATGGAAACTCCCTCCTTACCAGGTTAACGTTGGCGCGCCGCTCAGCTTCAAAGAGGCACTGAACTCGATCTTGTCCTCACGCTGCGGATTAATGCTGAAGTTTTTCAGGTAGCCCGCTACGCGCCAGACCCCCAGCCCGCCGGGGAGCGTGATCCGCCAATCCCGCATTAGCGCGGTCTGGCCAGCTAGCGACCGCTGCGTCGCATCAGCGATCCATATGCC
>QLUB01000210.1 GCA_018725205.1 candidate division NPL-UPA2 bacterium | reverse complement strand
GCATAGTTGGCCTTCTCGCGCTCACGTGCGATGCTGGTTAGGTGTGCTTGCACGAGTGCTTCGTAGACGGGCTTTCCGTGTTCCTCCGCAGCGCTCTGCAGTCTTTCGAAGACGGCTTGAGAAGCTGCGGTATCGAGAACCGACTTCACTTGAGCGCTTGTTCCAAGGAGTTGATCCCACACATGTCTAGCCGTGGCCATGTAGAACGTGCCGTTGTCGGCCAAAAGACCTGGGATCGACACGATGGGGATTGGCTGACCCGGCGCAAAGCGAGGAAGCCGCATGGCCAAGTCATGCGCCTTTAGGTAGCTCAGAAGCATACGCTCGACCCAATGTGGCAAGGGATGAGTCAGCAGACGCTGGGCTTCGCCGGGCTCCAAGTTTTCGGTTGCACCAAGCACGGACGTCATAATCCGCGCCTCGCGTAGCTGCTCCTGCAAGCGGGTAACCACGCTTTCCACGGAGTCCTTTACCTTTTCGGGGTTGAGGATGGCCTCGACGTACATATCGTCGAACATGCGCCCCGCTTGGGCCGAGTCGAGGACGTCGCCGGTCTTGTCAATGCCGAACTCCGCGAAGATCACGGCGAGTTTCTGCTCGAGCACCTCACGGACCCGATGTTCGACCGAATCCTCAAAGACGAAGTTGATCGCGCGGACGGTGTGCGATTGCCCGATGCGATCAACCCGGCCAATTCGTTGCTCGAGCCGCATCGGGTTCCAGGGGATGTCGTAGTTGATCACCACATGACAGAACTGGAGGTTCAAGCCCTCCCCGCCGGCGTCAGTGGAGATAAGAATGCGGGTATCTTTAGCGAAGGATAGCTGCACACGCTGGCGTTCATCCATATCCATGGAGCCGTTGAGACAGACGACCGAAAACCCGCGCTCTGTCAGAAATCGCCGCAGCATCTTCTGGGTGGGCACAAACTCGGTAAACACCAAAGCCTTGAGTCCGGGGTCACCCTCTTCAGCCTGAAGACGGTAAAGCCAGTCAAGCAGCGCCTCGGCCTTGGCGTCTGGACCACCCTGTTCGCAATCGTATAGAACTTCAAGACGACGTGCCAACGACGTCTCAATGGCACTCGTGCTGGAAACCACCAGACGCTGCATCAGAATCATCAAAAAGCCGATGTAGCTTCGCTTCTCCCGCATGGCCTGGTTGTAGCCCTCGCGGACGTAATCGGTGACCGCCTCATAGAGGAGCTGCTGACTGCGGTGACGCTCTTCCCAGGAGACTGGGACTAGCTGCGTACGTCGGGGCTTAAATAACGGGTTCCCCTCAGCGTCAATAGCAGAACGCTTTTCGGTCCGTATTACATATGGGCGAACCCGTTCCCGCGTTACACTGCCGATATCCGCAAAATAATCAGCATCTAGCAGGGATAACAACCGATGAAAGGCGTCGGTCTTACCCTGATGAGGAGTAGCCGAAAGAAGCAGCAAGTATGGCGCCGCTTCTGATAATCCCTGGCCGAGCCTGAAACGGGCCACCTGGTCGGTGCTTCCACCTAGACGATGGGCCTCATCCACGATAATCATGTCCCATCCTGCAGACATCAGGTCTTCGAAACGCTCCCGATTGTAATCGACCACTTGCGCTGCAGTCCAGCCACGGCGCTTTTCTAGAGGCTTGACCGAATCCATCGGCACAACCACCTGCGCGAACATCCGCCAGGCATTAGCGGGAGGGACGTTCGGGCCCGTTACCGGAGCAATCTTCTTTAATGCCTTGATATCCTCGGGGAGCACGGGCTGGAATACTTCCCCAAGATGGAAGTGCATCTCGCTGACCCACTGACTCACTAACCCCTTGGGAGCGATGACCAGCGTCCGCTTGACCAACCCCCGCAGCTTGAGCTCCCGCATGATCAGCCCGGCTTCGATGGTCTTACCAAGGCCCACCTCGTCTGCCAGGAGATAGCGAACCCGATCGTTGACGATGGCGCGAGACAGCGCCCGGAGCTGATGCGGCAACGGGATAACGGAGGCCGCCATGGGCGCCAGCATCACCCCTGCCTGTGCGTTACTCACAGACAGGGCTAGGGCATCGGCAACCCGCGCGGCGGCAACGACGTAGGCAATATCATCCGGCGAGCCGATACTCGCGTTCTCCAAAGGCTTGAGCCTAGAAGCCGGGATGCAGACCACGGAGTCGCGTCCGGGCAGCCAAACGCGGCAGACAGTCTCA
>QLUB01000021.1 GCA_018725205.1 candidate division NPL-UPA2 bacterium | reverse complement strand
CAGCAACAATATGGGCTGCAAGAAAACCACACCGCCCCCCCACTACTACATCACAATTACCGACACACCGTCAGGCACGACGGTCACCGAAGCATCTTGGCCCTTTATCTCGTAAGCTATTCTCAGCGCCTCTTCCAACGAATAGGCGTGAGTCATGTGCATGTCCTTTACCATGTGCGGGTCACATTGGTCGGTAACCAAAATGACCTTATAACTTTTGAGAACACGCGCTAAGATCTGCGATTGCCATTGGTCGGGTATGGTCTCTTCCATGGGGATCTGCATTATCTCGTCAAAGATTGTCTGTGCCGACGGATTGTTGAGGAACGTCTCGTAGAAGTCTTTCCCGCCATGACCGTCATTGCATGCGGCGGCAATGATAATTACCGCACCGGGCTTGGCTGTCGCTTCTGCTGCGGTCATTCCCTTGACGGCTTGATAGATATTTTGGTCTAGCGGGTGCCCGCCATTGGATGTGACTACGATGTCGGCGGGGACAGCGCGGATGCTGGCCATCTCTTTGACAAACGTGCAGCCCACAAGATGGGCCTCTTCCATGTGTCCCGCAAACGCTTTGATCACGCTCTTATTGGCGTCAATTACGACGTTGAGAATAAACGCTAGATTCACTGTCTTGGCGGCATAGATCATATCGATGTGGATGGGATTGTTCTCTAGGACGCCGGCCCTCGCATATTCGCTAGCAATAAACTTCGCGCAGTGGTTCGCTAACACGGTGGTGGCCGAGGCAACTCCGGGCATCACGCTCTTCCGTCCACCGGAAAACCCGGCAAAGAAGTGGGGCTCGATAAACCCTTCGGAAACTAGCAGATCGGTCTCTAGCAGCAGCCTGTTGAGCACCAAGCGCCCGCCCGAAGGCAAAATGCCCACATCAACTAGACTCGCTTCGTCTCGGCAATCGTGATTCACAAGCTTCTCGTTGTTCACGATTGTTTCGCCAAACTTGCTTAACATCTCTTCTGCTGTCGTCAGTCTGTGAAGCCCAGTCGCGATAAGTATGGTGATGTCAGCATGCGGATTGCCCTCTCTGATCTCCGCTAACAAGAGCGGCAAGGTGATGCGACTTGGCACCGGTCTAGTATGATCGCTGGTGATAATCACTACCCGTTCTTTGCCCTTGGCCAGTTCGCGCAGTCGCGGCGACCCGATGGGGTTTTCTAAGGCCTGCTTAACTAGCTCGGTCTGGCCTGCAGCCGGCGTGTAGTGATGCGTCTGAGACTCGAGCACCCCGACCAAGTTCCTGTCGTCGACTACAAGGTCAACAAAGCCCTGCGCATAGGGTATTTTTAGCGTGGCCATCCCTTTCACCCCTAAGCCATGTCGAATATCTTACCCGGGTTCATGATCTGGTTTGGATCCCATGCCTGCTTGATGGCCTTCATCAGCCCGAGTTCAGCCGGGTCCATGTTTTCTAACATGTAGGCTTTGCGCTTGACGCCAATCCCGTGTTCCCCGCTGATTTTCCCTCCTAGGGCTTTGGTCGCTGCGTACAGCTCGCGTAAGGCCTGCGGTAGCATTTCCCGCCAATACTCCATGGTGTGCGCAGGATTCTTCACTAGCGTCGCATGCAAATTACCGTCTCCGGCATGGCCATAGCACGGGATCTTAATGTCGTACTTCGCTGAGAGCCGCTCCAGTTCAGGGATGATATCCGGGATAGAAGCAATTGGCACCACGATGTCTTCTAGGCTTTGCACAGGCGAAACTACTTTGAAGGCTTCTGCAATGTTGCGGCGCACACTCCAGATGCGCTCTTGCGTGGTGTAGTTATCGGCGACATAGACCTCGATCGCGCCTTTTTCCATGCACAGATCGCCTACCAGCTCTGCCTCTAAGTCCACCTGCTCTTGATTTGTTCCGTCTATCTCAAAAAGTAGCATCGCACCGGCTTGTTGATAGGGCAGGCTTTCATTAAGGTATTCACAGGAAGTCTGCACCGACAGTTTGTCCATAAACTCAATGCCTGTAGGTATTGTGCCTTTGGCCATGACCACAGGCACGGTGTCAATGGCGTCCTTTGGTGTCTTATAGAGCACCAGCAGATTGGATTTAGCAGTAGGCAGGCCTGTCAGTTTAAGCGTAGCGCTGGTTACTATGCCCAGAGTTCCCTCCGAGCCTACTATAAGCTGTTTGAGGTCGTAGCCCGTTACGTCTTTGGTCAGTTTCCCCCCCAGATGTACTACGTCGCCCTGCGGCGTGACTAGTTCTAGACCCATGACATGGCGCCCCGTGACTCCATACTTGACGGCTTTCCCTCCTCCTGCGTTTTCGGCGATGTTGCCACCTAGGAAACAGGTTTCTAAGCTCATGGGGTAGCCCGCGTAGAACAAGCCCTTATCTTTGATTAGGGCGTTTATGTCATTAGTCACGATACCCGCCTGAGCGCTAATGGTCATATTAGCGTAGTCAATCTCTAGGACCTTATTCATTTTTTCGACGGACAGAAGTATCCCGCCATGCACGGGTATTGCTCCTCCCGAGAGGCCACTCCCGGCACCCCGCGGAGTAATGGGGATGAGCTCACGATTGGCAAGTTTAACGATCGCTGCGATTTCAGCGGTGGAGTTGGGTGTCACAACTACCTCGGGCATACGCCCATACTCCTCTTTGTTGGTTTCGTCGTGGGAATATGCCTCCATGCGCTCTACATCGGTAATGACATTTTTGGCCCCGGCAATCTGTTTGAGTTCCTCGACAATCTTAGAAGTGACGGGATTGTAGCGCATCTATTTGCCCTCCTTTTTGCAGGTCCCTAATTTCGCGTTAAGGAGTGGGACAACCTCAAAGAGATTCCCCACTATGCCGAAATCGGCAACTTGGAATATATTAGCATCAGGATCTTGATTAATGGCGACGATGCACTCGGAAGTCTTGATGCCCGCTAAGTGCTGAATGGAGCCCGACACACCGGCGCAAATGTAGAGTTTTGGCGAAATGGTCTTGCCGCTTAAGCCAATCTGATGCGGATAAGAAAGCCAGCCTCTGTCGACAGCATCGCGCGTGCCGCCAATAACCCCCCCAAAATGCCGGGCTAGGTCACGGAGCATGCCAAAGTTCTCTGCTTTTTTCATCCCTTTCCCGCCCACAATAACTACATCGGATTCCTCGATGCCGGCTAAGCCCTCGTCATAGGGACGCAGTCCTAGGACTTTGACGCGCTCGTCGTAGTGCGCGTCAAACATGGCAATACGGGTGATGTTGCCAATCCTGTTCAGGTCAAGCGGTAGCGGTCGACTTGACTTGGGTCGCACCGTCGCCATCTGCGGCCAGTGGATCGGTGACTTAATAGTAGCCATAATGTTGCCACCAATAGCTGGGCGCGTCTGCAAGAGCAGTTTTGTATCCTCTTCGATGTCTAATTCCGTGCAATCGGCAGTCAGCCCGGCATTGACCTTAACCGCTACGTGGGGCATCAGTGTCCGCCCACTGGATGTTGCTGCCGCCAAGATGGTATGTGGCTTATACCTTTGGACGAGATCGGCCAGGACGTTACTGTGCGTTTCCACAACGAACTTATCTAGCCTGGCGTCATCAACTACATAGACTTCATCTGCGCCCCGATGCACGAGTTCCTGTAGGGTGTCATCAGAGAGGCCACTGCCGAATACCAGTGAACACAACTTGGTGTCGAGTTTATCGGCAAGTTTGCGTCCGCGGCTAAGCAGTTCAAAGGAAACCTCCCTTAGGCGGCCGTGACTTTGCTCTGCCATTGTCCATACATAAGCCATTGGTAATCCCTCCTAAACCAGCTTCTTCTCTTGCAGAAATTCGAGCAGAGAGTCGACTGCATTACTCAGCCCTTGTTCGCCCGCAGCTTTAACCACCACACCGCCGCGCGTTACCTTAGGGTAGCCAATCTTGACCACCTTAGTTGGCGAACCCTTGAGCCCTATTTTTGCTTCATCAACCGCAAGGTCTGACGCAGACATGGCACGTAAAGTGTAGGCTCTGGCTTTTTTCTTGCCGCGCAGCGTGGGCAGGCGCGGGGTGCTAACTTCTTTGACCACAGTCAGCAAAGCCGGTAAAGGCAATTGCAGGCCCTGATAGCCTTCCTCAACGAGCCTCTCTATTATTATGCTGTCTGCACTTAGTGATTCGATCTTGCTTACATACGTGGCCAAGGGGACATTTAGCCAAGCAGCAATGCCGGGACCAACTTGCCCGGTATCCCCATCGGTAGCGCGTTCCCCGGCAAGGATTAAGTCAAACTCCCCTAGTTGCTTGATGGCCGCGGCCAAAGTGTAGGAAGTGGCCCACGTGTCGGCCCCAGCAAACTTCTTGTCTGTGATGAGCACTCCTTCGTCACAGCCCATGGCGATCGCTTCTTTAAGCGCTTTGGCCGCAGCCGGTGGCCCCATCGTGCACACCGTTACGCATCCCCCGTGCTGCTCCTTGAGCATTATCCCAGTCTCAATGGCATAGAGATCGAGCGGGTTAATAACACTCGCTACTCCTTCGCGAATCATGGTGCCTGTGTCTTTGTCCATTTTGACATCGCTTGTTTCCGGCACTTGTTTTATTAGAACGATGATATCCACTTTTCATACCTCCTGTGATCAAAGTCCTTTTTGCGCAACCAAAGGCACTAATGCTTCACCACCCGTTTGCAGTTCACTTACCGCACACCTGGGGCGAGGACAAGAAAACGTTTTCCTAGAGCTCAATCCCGGCCAAGCTGTAAATAGGCAACCATTCGTCTCCGTGGCGAATCGAAAGCGCTGGGTTTAGAGTGTAGTAGCCTTGACTTACGCGTGTAAAGAGCTTTCTGTTGTATGGATTCTCGGAGCTAACCTCGTTCTTGGAGAGAAGCCCTGATATGTACTGCCGCTTCTTTCTGTAGTCGGCAATTACGCTGTCAGGCAAAGCCTTTATGAATTCAGTGAGGAGAACGGCTGTAATCGCGCCCCGCTCAGGATGGTTCTTGCTGACCCTAGGCATGAAAAGCACAAACAGGACGTGAAACAGCAGGAACTCGCCTTGACTGTTGTTAAGCTTTAGCAGCCTATCGTCAACCTTCAGGCTTACGCTGGAGGGAGCAAGTAACTCGGACACCTGAAAGAAAGCCGATGGCTCAGATTTCTTTCCCAAAATCGCCTTATGCAGCGCGATTTGCCAGGCGGTCATCCCATAATTATCTGTGAGATCGGGATTGGCCCCCGCAGACAACAATGTTTTAATTAGGGCCACATTGCCTGCCCTTGATGCCAGCATTAACGGCGTGACGTTAAACTCCGTGCGGTGGTCGATGCCGTAGACCCCACACTGCTTGACGATCTCTTTGTCTAGAGAACCTGCGTACTTCAGAAGAAGCTTTGCGTCAAGGTTTATCTTTTGTTGCTCATGTAAGGAGAAATTGAAAAACGGGCTCCCATCGCGCAAAGAGTAGATCAGCCGTGCCTTGTCAAAGTTGTGTCCGCTTAAGAACCGAATCAACGCGCGAACATCGTAAAAGAGGGCATATTCGAAAAGAGCTTTACGGGGCCGTTGTGGATTATCTTTGGCGGTGCGTATCTGCGTGACTAGCTCCATGGCTCGCTGACGCGTAAAGGTCTCCCAAGGCACCGGTTGTGTCTTTAGGATAGAGCGCTTTATCTCATCGGCTTGCTCAAGCTTCCCCTGTAGCTCTAGCCTGCGCGCTTCCGCCTGCCACTCTTCATGGGTGGACTGCTCTGCGGTCATGGTTAGTTGGTCAAGGGGGCTCTCTAATCCGAGCACCTGCAGCATCCGGTGTCCAGCATCGCTTTCGATTACATAGAGCTTGTGAATGGCACGGGTGACGGCAACATACAAGGAATTAATGAAAAACTTATAGATTTCTAGGGATTTGTCCGTTTTGTCCGCAGCCCGCATGTACAGGATATCCCCTTCCATGTCTGCTTCGGCCACCCCACGGATTATCTCTTGAAAGCTCTGACGCTCCCCGGAAACAAAATTAAACAGCACAACATTCTCGTACTCTAGCCCCTTGGCCTCCTGCACGGTGAACAAAAGAGGAGTATCGAGGTGCTTACGGGCTAAAGCCTTATCCTCATTGCGCATCACGATTACGGCATATTTAGCAGAACGCCTTATGCTTTTGTTCATTTGGCTCTTAACCTTGTCGGTGTCGCGCAGAAACACTACTTCACCTCGCTTTTCAGCGAGGCTGTTCATAAGATAAGTGCTCTCTTTATCAATGGAACCAAAGCGCTTCTGTTTGATCCGGATAAGCCTGTTCGCTAGGTCGGTTATAGCCCTGGAATTACGGAAATTCGACTGCAGGACTCTCGTTACTCGCTTGCTCTCAAGTTCTGCGCTGTTGTAGAGCATAGACTTCAACCCGCTCCAGGAAAAGAAGTTGGGATGTACAATCTGGTTGGAATCGCCACAAAGCATAAAATGGGCCGGGTTCTTAAGGCTCTTTAAGATGAGCTGAAGTTGGATGTTTGTAATATCTTGGACTTCATCGATCACTGCAAAGTCGTAGAGCTGCTTAACATCCCCGATGTGCCCGTGCGCAAGGATATTGGGGTCATAAAGGCCGTTGTCCTGCAGCAGCACTAGGTACTTTTCAAAAAAGTCGTAGACTAATTCGCGCTCGGTATCAAGGTAGATGGACTGCCTAACGCCGAGATTGATGTAGTTCTCACGGCTCAAGTATGGCTTGTCCACGGTAGAGCCCGTGATCACCCCGCGAAACTCTTCATAGAGGCGATGTGCGTCTGTCACCCGTTGCTGTCTCGGGAATCGCGACAGCCACTGCGCGAACGTGCTATAGCTCAGCTCTTTGCCGTCAGGCACGCGTATCGTCTCCAAGTATTCCCTGAAGGAGAGGAAAGAGATGTCCTGCTCTTTGTTTTCGTAATGGTTGCTGTAATAGAGGTTCCTCGCGCTTTCTGCAAGATACGGCGACAGGGTCACATACAGACCGTCCCCATGAAACAGCTTCATCTTCTCGAGCGTCAGGACAGTCTTCCCACTACCGGCAGGCCCGATCAGGATAAGCGGGAAAGGCGTATTGTATACGTTTTGCTGCTCGGGATCGAAGGAGACTACCTTATCTAAGAAATGAAAGCGCTTGTCTGCCGGATTGACATAGGTAACTTGCGGCAAAGACTGCGTTTCTATTTCTGTTGGGCATTCAATGAGCGGTATCTTCGCCTCGTCGACTTTGGCTCCCCTTAAAAACTTAGACTTGTCGTAGGCGTGATTAAGAACTACCTCTAACAACAAGGCGTAGCGCATCTCTTGATATTGAACCAGCTTAAATATGAGGCGATTAGAATCATCGAGCCTCGCACTGTATAGCCCATGCTCCGACAGCTTCTTTACGGCAGCGGAGCGAAAGTCATCCCTTTCTAGGCATCTGGCAACCTTATCGTATTGTCGCTTCACCTTTGAATAGTCAATGTCGCTATACTCAAGTATGTTCACCTGAAACCGTCCCCTCTAAGAAGCAGTGGGAAGCAGTAGGGACGGAGCCTTTTGCTTCACTCAGTCTCTCGCTGATCCTGCTTTTGTGGTTGCCGTATGTCGCAACTCCTCCGTCCCTACGCGACACTCTCTTCCCTCATCCTTCTCCCCCACTACTTCTCCTTTCCCATTACTTCTCCCTCTTTTCTCTTCTCCCGAAACTCCCTCCCCTCTTTTGCGTATACGTATATGAATGTGAATTCGGAAAGGCAAGGTGGTTGGCATGGTAGAAGCAATGCTCTGGATGTGTCTTGGACTGATTAACTTGCGCATCGACTTGTTGCGGTCACGTCCCGCGTTGTATTTGCGCGGGCAGTTATGGCGATTGGTTGTGGGCGCTCCCCTTTCCTTGGCGTGGGTGTACTTGACGCTGCCTGCTTTAGTTCCCGGGGTCGGCCACACTGTCGTCCTGCTTCCTTTAGCCATAAATGCTCTCTATACAATGTTAACGGTGCTAGTAGGTAGGGCTAAGAAGGACAGAGCGACGATACTGCTTACGGGGCTGGTGTTGAGCGCAGCGCTCCTTGTAAGCCTGTATCTTAATTATCTTGTCGTGCTCCACAGGGCGATCGATTTGCGAGACGTGCCAACTGTAACTGTGTCGGACGTACCGGCCCCAGTCATGAACCTCGAGCATATTAGGCTCGTTCCCTACGAAAACGCGCAGTGGCGCGCGCAGAAGGTTCTAGGAGCCATGGGTGCGGGTTTTGAGGTAGGGCACCTTAATATCCAGCTTGTCGATGGTGAGCTCTACTGGGTCGGCCCGGTCGACTTCCGCGGCTTGCTAAGGTGGTTTAGCTTCCGCGAAGCTCCGGGGTTTGTCATGGTTGACGCCGAAGACGCTGGCGTCCCAGCGGAGTTTGTCCCCTTCGCTATGCGGTACACCCCTGGCGCGTTCTTCGGGAGTGATTTGCGCAGACATATCTATAGTCAGCACCAAGCCGTGCTATTGCTTGACCCAAGCTTTGAGCTAGACGACGACGGGAACCCGCGGTGGGTAATGAGCATTGGTAAGCCCACTGTGGGTAAGACCGGCACAGTGGTAACGGGAGTCGTTATACTAGACCCGGCGACAGGCGAAATGCAGGAGTATGCTAAGGCCGATGTACCGTTGTGGGTCGACCAAGTCATACCCGAGCTTGTGGCGGAGCAACACAATGACTGGTTCGGGCGTTTTGTGCATGGATACTGGAACTCTCTTTTCACCAAGCGCGACATGCACCTGCCCACCCAATGGGAAGGTGTGAGCGACGTGTTTGGCGTAGTAGGTCCTGACGCTAGATTCTACTGGTTTACCGGTCATACCGCCGCTGCCGGCAGAGATGATTCGCTGATGGGTTACACCATGATGGATGGGCGCACGGGAGAGATTACGTACTATCGCTATGCGGTGGGTTTCTTTAATGAGGCGGCGGCTGTTTCGTCGGTAAACGCCGCAGTGGCTGACTTTGTGGGATGGCATGGCGCGCAGCCTCTCTTGTATAATCTCTACGGGGCGGAGGCCTATGTGGTACCGGTGCTCTCCGACACTAATATCCTGAAGGCCGTTGGCATTGTTAACGCGCGTACCGGTAGGACTATTGTCAAGCCAACCTTGCTTAAAGCGGTCCTTGCCTACAAGCAATACCTTGGGCAAGGCATAGGCGCGGTAATACCCACCGACGTAGCCTTCTTACAAAGCCTAGAGGGAGAAGTATTGCGCGTAGGGGCGGCAACGACCGAGGGGACAACGCTGTTCTACTTCCGTTTAGAAGGGTCAAATCGCATTTTTACGGCGACTGCAACACTCAGCCCGCACGTGGCCTTGACGCAGCCCGGAGACCGTGTGGCGATAGCGTATCTGGACACGGCGGAGGAAGTCGTGCCGCTGGCCACGTTCCGCAATTTGGAGATGACCGGTCCGTAAGGCGGGGCTCCAGATGGCGCGACGACAATGAAGAAACTTAGTATCAGCGCAGCCGGCAAGTTGAGCCTTGCATGGAACATACTGCCTCTCCATGGATAGTGCCAGCGTGGGGATTCTTGTGGGAACTAACCGGACAGCATCTACAAGCTCGCCTCCGACCACCCGGAGATTGTGGTCATCATGGTTGAGCTTGGCTTTAGGGACATCACACTGCCAGGTATGCTACAAACGGTAGGACGCGTAATGACCTTGGAGAAAGGCTCCAAGGTGAAAGAGGTGCCTATGTCCCTCATTAAAGAAGTCTTAAGAGAGCGCGGGTTTGAGTTGGTTAACGGATGAGCTATAGGAGGCGTTTTTCACCAGTGAGGGTTGTGAGCGGTTTGACATCCTGAGTGACTTCTAGGGTGCCCAAGTACTGGCCTTGGCGGTTGCGCACCGCGAAGTAGCGGATATGCACGAATTTATCGCCGAAGGGAATCCAGAAGGCTTCGTGGTCTTTTTCGCCGCTCCGGAAACTCGCGATAATCGTCTCGACTATGTGTACACTGGCGGGGAGGGTGGCATCTCCGCACCTCACGTCCTAGGATAGTCTTTGGTCGGTCAAAAATGCGTTCCTTGCCTTGGGTGAAGTACTTTACGCGATCATCGGCGTCGACAAAGGTCATGTCTAGCGGCAGGACATTAAAGATGGAGTTGGCTTCCTCTGCGCTTAAAGTGCCTGCATCGAAGGCAATCTCACTCGTGATCGACATGGTGGAATCTACTGAGTCGGTCGCCGCCCCGGCTAACTTCAGGCCGCTTGGCTGCCACCGCCCTACGCCCTCCGGAAAGAATGGAAACCCAATTTCGTGGCTGCCAGCTTCAATGGCCTGCCACTCGTCCAGCGAGAATTTGTCGCTAACCATGGGCAGCATAATCTCTTCTTCCTTGAAGATCATGTCCTTGACCTGCGCGGTTACGGCGGCATGGGTTTCCTTGATGGCCGCAGGGTCTGGTCTTGAGTCAGCGAGAAGGCATTTTAGGGCCTTTACCTTGCCCCGAATCTCGTCATCTACAGCCCACATGACTTTGGGCGGGGCCGTAATGCCGTGCTTCTCCATCAGGGGGAAAACTAGGTGTTCCTTCTTGCTGTAGTGCCTGTCAATTAAAAGCAATCTCTCTACGGCAGTAATTGCGGCGCGCTGACTTTAGCTCTGTGTCGAGAAGAGCTTCAATGGCCCGGTTTTCCTGCTTCAGCATATTGGCGGGATGCAAAGCATCTTGCTGCGTATCCTCAGTAGCTGGCTCACCCCCTACAATATGTCCCTTGAACACTTCGGCATGGACGTCGCATAGGCGCTGAATTTCTTCTGCGGGCATGCCCTCATCCATTAAAGACTGCTCGAGCGCGGTGATCTCTAGCGGGGTCACCGTTAGGTTTAGCGCCTCAAACTCTTTGCGAACGTCATTCACAGATGCTCCTTGGTGGAGTTTCTTAATAATCGCCCTCAGCTGCTCCTTCTTTTGCGTTTGTCCTCGCAAGTACTCTGTCATAATCTCTCTCCTTAAATGTGAACCCTTGGCTTCGGCCAACTAGACGTCACTTTTTATCAGCTTGCAGTAGACATACGCCGTGGCAACTTGTCCCCGCGCATGTAGGCCAATTGTGAAGCAAAAGGCTCCGTCCCTTTTGCTTCCCTTTTGCTTCCGTCCCTTTTGCTTCACTTTTGTTTCAGCGGAACTCGTCCATAAACTTTTGGGCGTCAGTGGGATTGAGGGGGAGGTCGACTAGGGGTGGGTTGGCACTTAGGACTGGGTTATGAGCGGCGTACTCGGCTGTTTGTCGCTTGTAGATAATGCCGAGGGGGAGGCGCTCACCCACCTCCTCTACTTTAAGGCGGGCTGCCGATAGGTCGCTTGAGTCATAGTCGGCTGGCAGGTAGTAGGCTCTGTCTTTGTACCATTTAAAGGTGTTAACTTTGTTAAAGGTAGGGCAAGTCTGAAGAATGTCCACGAGGGCATAGCCTGGGTACGATACGGCCTCTGCTATCAATGCGGCTAGGTGTTTTTTGTCCGCGAAGAAACCCCGCGCCACGAATCCGGCACCGAGGGTTAGGGCCAGGGCAAGTGGGTTTATGGGCTGTAGCTGCACACCGTCAGACTGCAGCTCTGTCCGCTGGTGGCGGGCGGTGGTCGGTGAAGCTTGTCCCTTAGTTAGTCCATAGACCTGGTTATTGTGTACGAGATGGGTAATATCTAGGTTACGGCGCACCGCATGCACAAAGTGGTTGCCCCCTTCGCCGTAGGAACAACCGTCGCCGCTTTCAACTATCACCGTCAGGTGCTTGTTCGCCAGCTTAATGCCAATGCCGGCGGGGAGAGAGCGCCCGTGGAGGCCGTTAAACATATTTGCGCTTATGTACTGCGGTGTTTTGGCGGCTTGCCCAATGCCCGAAGAGATGACTACTTGATGCGGTTCTAGATTTAATGAGTCTAGCGCTTCTTTTAGCGCTTCGAGGATGCCGAAGTTGCCGCAACCCGGGCACCACGCTGTTTCTTTATTAGTACTAAACACCTACAGCACCTCCTTTGTAAGGGCGGCGAGGACTTCGTCTTTGCTCCACTGCCTGCCGTCGTACTTAAGCAAGCTCTGGTCGCAGGCTAGCCCCGTCTGTTGCCTAATGAGCAAAGCTAGCTGCCCTGTTGCATTTTGTTCAAGGTTTACTATTTTGCGAGCATGGGGGGCATAAAGGTAAAGCAATTTAGTCGGGAGGGGGTAGATGTCCCCAAAAACTAAAGCGCCAATCGACTGGTTTTGCGTGTTAAGCGCTAACACCGCTTCCTTTACCGGCCCATAGGTTGATCCCCAACACAAGAGCAGTATGCTTGGTTCATCACAGCCGATAAACTCCGGTTCCAACAGCTCGGAATGAATGGCCGCAACTTTTCTTTGGCGCTTTTCGACCATGGCGTTGCGTACGGCGGCTGATTCCGTAATGCGCCCGGCTTCGTCGTGCTCGTCGCTGTCCACATAGACGAGCTTGCCCGGCAACTTCCCCGGAACAATGCGCGGGGACAAACCAGATTCCGTTAGTTCGTACCGCAAGTATTCATCGGCAGGCACTTCTGTGGTGAGAGATCGCTCGATACGAAGCTCCGCAAAGTCAAATGGCTTTACGGTCTGCGTGTAGTCAGCCAAGTACTGGTCAGTAAGCAGGAACACCGGCATCTGATACTTTTCCGCTAGGTTAAAGGCCCTTACCGTCTGGCAGAAGGCGTCCTCGGGGTGTCTTAGAGCAACCACTAGGCGTGGGAATTCACCATGCCCGGCATGGACGACAAAGCTTAAGTCGCTTTGTTCGGTGCGCGTAGGCAGGCCGGTGGCAGGCCCGGGGCGCTGCGCTACAGCGATCACGATAGGTGTTTCGGTTATTCCGGCTAGGCTTACCCCCTCAGCCATCAGGGAAAAGCCACCGCCGGAGCTACCGGTCATGGCCCGAACACCGGCATAGGAAGCCCCAAGCGCCATATTGATGGCGGCAATTTCGTCCTCTGCCTGCTCAACAAGAATCGGCGCCTCGTTCGATTTCTTGGCAAGGTAGGTCATAATGCTTGTAGCAGGTGTCATGGGGTAGCCGGCGTAGAACTTACATCCGGCAGCCAACGCCCCTACGGCCACTGCCTCGTTCCCACTGATCAAGATGCTGTCCCAAGGGGCAGGAAGTTCTATGCTAAATAAAGTCTCGGCTTTACTATAGCCTAATTCTATGGCGATGTTGTTGGCAGCATACGCCGATGGCTCGAAAGTCTTCCCTATTGTGGCTAACAGCGCTGCGAGGGGTAAGCCAAACAACTTAAACACACAGCCTAGCGCTGCGGAACCTACAACCCACCTGTTGCCCGTCTGTTGGATGACTTCTTTTGTCGGCAGATGTACTGCTCTGGCTCGCAGGTCAGCTGGGACTTTGTCCCCGTTTTCTAAGGCGATAACTCGTCCGTCTTTACGGAGCTTCTCGCCGTGTAGCTCTATGGTCTCGGCGTTTAGAGCTATAATCACCGCGAGTTCGTCCGCATGTGAAAAGACTGGGCAGTCTCTGAATCTTACTTTAACAAAATTGTGACCCCCGCGAATGCGGGACATATAATCTTTATGCAAGAACACATAGAATCCTAAGCTTTTCAGCGATTTCGCCAGCAACAGCCCGAGGGTGTCCATGCCCTGCCCGGCCGCGCCGCCGATAAGTACGGTTAGGTCCAAAATACCCACCCCTTCGTCAAAGTCTCGCTGCTACTTTTCGCCATAGGTGTCGCTGTGCCCTGCTAGATGAATGCCGTGCTGTCTTGTTGACTAGGCCGTAGTTCTATTCTGGCC
The DNA here is from genome assembly GCA_018725205.1 of candidate division NPL-UPA2 bacterium. Taxonomy (GTDB): domain Bacteria; phylum Bacillota; class UBA994; order UBA994; family UBA994; genus UBA994. Next base: position 4,917 of record QLUB01000021.1, on the reverse strand, counting down.
TAAAGCTAGCGTCATATTCACTATTGTATGAGCAACCATAGTCGACATTGTGATTGCGTAGTGGATATCATTGGCCATAGAAGGAAAGGTAATCAAGTACTCGGCGTGCATGGCCTCTATATATTCTTTCAGCATGGCGACGGAGGTTCGGGGATGTGTTCTGGCCGCTGCGGCAGACATCAGTGCCTTACCCACTAAATCCGTGCGACAACTTTCGTGGTGCAAAGCAAATTCGTACGCTACATGCGCCATAAGCGGGTTTAGCTGCTTATTGTTATGAGCCAGACAAAAATAGTCGGCAATAAAGTGTAGCGTCACCCCTAGAGCGCTCGAGTAGTCCCGCGACTCCCTCGCGGTTCTCGGCACTCCGACGGCAGCGAGTCCTTCCATTAGCTGCATTACATACCCAAACGACTTCTCTTTGTTGTGGGGATACTTGATTGCATCAAGGCAGAAATCCGGCTTGACACAGCCTGCCGCAATATCTGCTGGACTCAGCGGGAAATATGACAATACACTGAGGCTTTGTGCGACGGCTGCGCCAATCATCTTATGTGTTCCCGATAACACTGTTCTCACTCTCGCTTTGCTAGCTCTAAGAAGACAGTAAACCAGTAACATCAAGCCTTGATTAAGCGCGAGTTAAGCTTGGGTCAAATTAGTCAACGCTGGCACAGCAGTTGTGATACAATTAGGTCATTGAAGCTCGGGAGGAAAAGACATGGCTGTCCTAGGTCTAACGCCAGAGCGTCGCTCTCAGCGTGGGGTTACCTTAGTCGAAGTGCTGGTGTCTTTGGGTATGCTCAGCATTCTGGTGTTTCCCTTGATGGGCTTGTTTACCATGAGCCTGCGCACTGTTCATAGCGGACGCGCCCAGATGACGGCGGCCTTTCATGCGCAAGCTCAGGTTGATACCTTTATTTTGGCTCCGGCGGGACAGCGTACTGCCCTCCCCCGCACAACAATTGACGCCACATATTCCTTTGAGCGTCAGGTGCGTACCCATAGTTCGGGACTGACGGAAGTCGTAATTATTGTATACTGGCGTGACCGGTTGCTTGACCGTAGCCTGAGGGTGGTGAGTTTAGTTGCGCCGCAGTGAGCGTGGGTTTACTTTGATCGAAATGCTGGTTGCTGTGGCCGCGCTAGGGATGGTCGCGGTCATGGTTACCGCTCTTTACGTGCAAGGCATGCATGCCTACAGTGCGGGGCAAGCCGCTGGGCTCGTTATTGCTGACGTGCGCTTTGCGGTCGAAAACATGGCGGCTAGGCTGCGCGAGGCTAGACCGGGCACCGTAGTTGTTGCTGATGCTAATCGCCAAGTTACGTTTCAGTGGTGGGACAGAAGCCTTGTCCCGCCTGCGCATAGGACCATTGTTTATCGGCTCTCCGGCACAGATATCCAGCTCAACAGCCAACCGATGGCGAGCTTTGTGCAGACTCTGCAGTTTGTCCTAGCACCTGATGGCAGGTCACTAACCATTACCGTGACTACAGTGAGTTCCGTGCCGGGCAGTCGCCCCGGTGGAGGACTGCCATTTACTTTAACTACGCGCGTAGCCCTGAGAAACTAAGCAGAAGCGGCAAGGAGGCTCTGAAATGTCAGGTCAACGTGGTAGCATACTTGTGTTTGTGACGCTGACCGTGTCTGTATTGATGCTGGTCGGGCTTACGTTTGCCACTGCCACGACAGCGGAGTACAGGAGCGCCATGCACCATACGCACGGCATACAGGCATTTTACGTAGCCGAAGCAGGCTTAAACTGGGCACGCCGCGGTTTAGAGCAAGCTACCATTGTTCTACCGACTGGATTAGCCGTCGGGCAGGAGCACATCGTCTATAGAAGTGCGGCGTTTGGGGGCACAGACACTTTCCTCGGCACAATTGGTGAAATGCGGATAGCGGCAATCCGTCGGACAGCCACAGAGTGGGAGCTGCTGTCGGAAGGAAGGCAGCAGGTGGCAAGACGTACTTTGGCTTGGCAGATGACCGTAACCGAAGGGACCGGGTCGAGTGCTGTACTGAACAGACACCACATTGCTACCACTCTGTCGGTCAGTAGCGATGCAAGACTTGCAGGCAATGTCGATATGGCGGGCCCATTTGCGCCCGGCCGAGTGAGCGGCAGCGGCAGCGTCAATGTCACAATAACCTATGGGTCGACAATGGTATTTGAACGGCCCACCCTGCCCGCTGCCCCTACGCTTCCATGGCGGGGAGACTTCACCAGCGGCGCTTTCCTAGGCTCAGGCCACTATGGCCTTTTCAGAGTAGCAGGTGAACGCGTGGTGTCAATCAACGTGCCGGATCACAATGACGTTATCATCCGTGTGCAACAGCTAGAAGTTCGTAACGATGGGCAAATAAGAATTACAGGTACCGGTACGGGCAGAGTTGTGTTCCATGTAGACGGTGCGGCGGTCATCAGAGACGATAGCCGTATCAACGACCACGGCAACCGAAACCCTGCGCAGTTCGTCATCTACCACCGAGGCTCGACTCAAATAGTTGTGCGTGACAATGTGATATTCAGAGGCAGTATTGCCGCGCCACACGCCAACGTTACGTTGCGCGACGACGTTGTGATCGAAGGCAACATCTTATCAGGAAGCGACACAGTACTTCTGCAAAATGGTGTCAGGCTAAGCGGAGTTCTCTATGCTCCTAGTGCCGCAATTACAATTCGGGATGATGTTCAGGTGACTGGAACCGCAGTCGGGCGTTCGCTGGGGATGCAAAACGATTCGCGGCTGACAATCGATCCATCCATCCTTGCTCGTTTTGATCCCTTCGCGCAAGAGCTCCAGCTGTGGCAAGGCGCCGCGGGCCAGACTATCAGCTTTCACCGCTGGGGCGCGCGCTAACGAGCTTCTAGCGAATCTTCGCCGGAGGCATAATAGCTGGCTTCACATCAAGGCGCACGATGTTTTCTTCCCGCCCGGTAACGGCATTGATGTACACTAAGAACCGCTCTTCGCTGCCCTGACGCTGCACCATAAACTCCCAACAAAGCACTTCGACGCCACGTCGGTCAAACAATACGACGCGCTGTGGTGCAGCTATCACCTCGAGCGTTTCGTTGAGCTTGGCAGTGGCAGCAGCTATGCCTACCACCTCGCTGAAGTTCCCTCTTTCGCGGTGGTACTTGACGTACCTGTTTCCTTCAAAACTCAGTGCTTCCCCGTTGTCCTGCGCAAGGCGCACCCGCAACAAGTCGGGGTAGAAGAGAATTCCGTCGGCATAGTAACAGTACGTGAAAATAACGGAGCCTCCCCACTCCTCGACACCGAGGATTTTCATGTCTTTGATGCCCCGTTCAAGTAAAAACTGGTCGGCTCTCGCCTGTAAGTCAGGCACAGACAGCAACGGGGTCGCAGTCTGACGCTCCGCAAACATCTGGAAGACCCGGCCGCCGTTTTTTACCACTTCTACGGTAATACGGCGGTTACGTTCGTTTGGATGTGCAAAGACAAAGGAATAATGTGGGACTGATGCGTCCGCAACTGTCGCGTGGCTAAGCACGCGCAGGTTTGCGCCAATCTGCCGGATAAACTGCCGCGCATTGACCTCGGCCTCGCCCACAGGGGTAGGTGCAACGGTTACAGCTAAGGGAGGAGGGACCGCAATGTTGACGTGGTCCCCCATCGGTACTTCCGGAAACTGCTGCACTTGCTCTTCAACTTGACGGAACTGGCCTAGGACCGCGCTGTCCCGCGGAGCTCGGTCATTGATCGTGCGCATTTCGAGGTCAGTAAAACGCACATTCTTGGCGAGCACGGTAGATTGAAGCGCAAGCAGCGAGTTGGAGAGCTCCATGGCCTGCCCTCTGGTGCTCGCCACCGAGGCTTTAGCCAGTTCCGCTTCGATGGCACCTAGGTTAAAGTTGAGCTCGTGGAAAGCACGTTGATAGGTGTTCTCTAGTCTTGTTTGGAGCAGGTTGCGCAAGCCAAACTGATGCAAACCCCAAAACATACTGCCTGCCGCTACACTGCCAAGCACGGCTATCGCCACCCAAAATCTTCTCTGCATATTTATCCTCCTGTCTGCCCTCAGCGCAAAAAGCGATGCCGGCCAATCGTTTTGATGTATGGGCGCGTCCAAATCCAGGCCGAGGTAGCGGTGCGAGGGTTGAAATAGTATAGCGCTCCGCCACTTGGATCCCACCCGTTCAAGGCCAATTGGGCAGCGCGGAAGGCCTCGGCATTAGGGGTAAGATAAAACTGACCGTCGGCTACCGCTGTAAAGGCTAGTGGTTGAAAGATTACTCCACTGACCGTGTTTGGGAACAACGGGCTACGAATGCGGTTCATAATGACTGCAACCACAGCTACCTGACCTTCAAAGGGTTCCCCGCGCGCCTCGCCGTACACGGCACGGGCAAGTAATTGCAGGTCGTTTGGGCTGACCCCACGGGTAGGCGTTACGGCCGCTGCTCTGTTGGGAGCTGCCGCAGCCGTGCGCCTGGCAATCCCAAGTGCACCAAAAGTGCGACTAGCGATAATCCCCGTAACGGGCAGGCCATGGCGGCGCTGAAATGCCTGCACCGCAGCAAGTGTTCTTGGCCCGAAGGTGCCGCTGATCGGCCCTTCGTAGTACCCCCAGCGCTGCAAGCGGCGCTGTATTTCGGTTACGTCCGCACCCGAATCTCCCTGTCTGAGGTTGCGACTGCCGGGTTGCTGCGCATGGCTGATCAGGGGACGCAGGACAATGAGCAGGACTACTAAACTCGCACAAGTTAATTTGCGCACATCTATCACCTCTCTGCTAGTTTGTCCAAGCAGAGGATAAATAGTTAAGAGGGTCCTTTTCGAACCCTCTAGTATGGTTGTGTTCAATTGTGATGCAAACTCTACCGCACACGGATAAGGCTTCGTAGGCTCTCAAACGTCTTCTCCCCGATTCCCGTCACATCTTGG
>QLUB01000209.1 GCA_018725205.1 candidate division NPL-UPA2 bacterium | reverse complement strand
GCTGCCATTTGGCCCGAGCAAAGCGATTCGCTCGCCGCGGCGCACCTGTGCCGAGAAGGGCGCGAACAGCATCCTCTCGTCGTAGCCAACTTGAACATCAGTCACTTCTAAAACGTCCCGACCACTGCGCTTGTGCTCTCCAATGTGCAGCCTTAGGCTCGTTTTACCCTGTGTCTTGGCTACGGCGCGATGGCTCATGCGCTCCAGTCTTTTTTCCCAGCTTTTGGCGGTAGTCGAGCGCGTACCGGCACGAAAGCGGTTTATCAATTGCTTCATGCGCTGCATTTCCGCTTGTTCCCGCTCATAGACTGCACCAATGAGCGAAAGGCGTTCCGCTTTAAGAGCGCGGTATTTACTGAAATTGCCGGGGTAGTCGGCGATGTGGTGATGTTCTAACTCTAGGCAGCGCGTCACCACCCGGTCCAAGAAATGACGGTCGTGGCTAACAACTATTACCGCGCCCCTGTATGAGGGCAAAAAACCCTCTAGCCATTCCACTGCGCTTAAATCAAGGTGGTTCGTCGGCTCGTCAAGCAGCAAGACTTCGGGCTCCTCGAGCAAAGCCTTGGCTAAGGCTGCCCGCACCTTTTGTCCTCCGCTGAGTTGCTCGGTGTAGAGGGCGAGGTCTTTTTCTGTAAAGCCCAGTCCAAACAAGACCGAGCGAACTTTGAAACCAAGCTCGTATCCCCCCGCCGCTTCGAACTGCTGCGTCAGCTCGCCATAGCGGTGCAAGAGCTTTTCTAGCTGTCCTGTGTCGCTCATCTGTGCTTCTAGCGCGCGCACTTCCCCCTCGAGCTGCTTGATGCCCGCAAACACGCCTGTTACCGCTTCTTCAAGGCTTTCCCCCACCGGTAAATCAGGGTCCTGCGCGAGATAGTGTGTTCTTGCGCCGCCTTGCAACATAATGGCACCCTCGTCAGGCTTCAGTTTTCCGCTGATGACTTTCAAGAGTGTCGTTTTGCCACAGCCGTTGCTGCCTAACAGAGCTACTTTCTCCTTGGCACTAATCGCGAAACTCACGCGGTCCAGCACCAGTTTGTCGAAATAGTAGGTCGTAATATCTTTAACCACCAGAATGGACACTGTACCACCTCGCTCTTAGCCTTTGTTCTGCAGTTTCTCCTCTAGGGGCAAGCAGAAATAGTAGAACACTATAGCACTAATCACATAAAGCGCCGCCGTAATGAAATAGGGAAAGTTGTAGCCGTAGGTCTCCATCCAACGTCCACCTAGGCGTGCGCCTAGCGCCCACCCCACAGTCCAGGTCATGCCGACTAGACTGCTGAGCGTAGCACGTTCGCTGGGACTGGCCACCTCCATATTGAATTTGCTCACTAGTGGCATACTCGCGTTCATCAGAGCGGAGCGAAACCACGCCGCCACTGCGCCAATCCACAAGGTATTAGTCAAGGCAATGGTCAAAAACAAGGGTACCGACAGGATACGTGTATAGACCGCCGCTTTAACCGTGCCGTACTTTCCCTCGAGCAAGGGCGCACAAAGCAAAGCAACAGTCGTCACGAGCGACATCACCGAAAAGATGCTGCCGATCTGTGCTGCCGACGCTCCGAGCTGACGTGCAAAATAGACATTTAGAAAAGGAATAATCATGCCCGCCCCGAACCCAAGTATGATTTCCGGCACAAGCAGCCTTACCATTAAGTCGCGCGAGGGAAGAACAAGTCGAATTTTTTCGTGACGTGTCGCTCGCTTGGGGTCGCGCCTTTCCTCTAGAGCGTAATACAGGACTACAGAAACAGCAAGTAAGATTAGTGCCGTAAATAAAGTGAGGCGATAGGCGATTAACGAGTCAGGAGCACTCCCCATTATGCGGGCCCACATTAGCGGTAGAGCTCCCCCGAGAAAGCTGCCAATCACACCACTTACGGTCCAGGTAGCGGCGTTTACGCTAAAAAGATGCGCACGCTCTTCCGTCGAAACCATCAAGACCGCCCCGCCCGCGCCGCCGATTAATGCCGAGAGAAGGGCAAGGCTGGGGGTAGGCCAGAGAACTAGAATCAGCTGCCCCGCGACAGCAAGAATAGCCCCAGAAATCACAACGCGCTTGCGTCCAAATCGATCACTGAGCATGCCCGCAGGCAGGGAAAAAACCGCATTGCTTACAGAGGAGACGGCGATCATCAGGCCAAGAAAATCGGCGCTTAATCCCGCTTCGAGCAAAAACAAATTGCCGAGCACGC
>QLUB01000208.1 GCA_018725205.1 candidate division NPL-UPA2 bacterium | reverse complement strand
CAAGCGGCAGTGCACCCGGCTCGAGGAAGTGGCGTTACGGGGACGCCTGTGGGATATAGACGTCCTTACGCGGGCAGGGCCCATAGATCGCAGCAGTCTGGGCGTCAAAGGGCGCGTGTGTTGGGTGTGCGGCGCAGAGGAGGCACATGTGTGCAGGCGCCTAGGCAGGCACGTCCCCGAGGAAGTAGTTAGTGTTGCGCAGAGCATGGCACGTGGGGTAAGGAACACGTGATGCCAGCCACCGATATCTATCGAGTAGGTGCTTGCTTTACGGCAGCCTCGCTCTTTGAGGTGTGCATCAGCCCTTCGCCGGGTTTGGTGAGTCCTTACGACAGCGGAGCCCACACCGACATGAATATCTTTACCTTCATACTGGGCAGCAGTGTGCTCGCCCCCTATTTTACCGAATGCGCAACCACAGGTTGGCAAGGGGCGGAACAAAGCCTAGAGCATGTGTTCGCAGAGCTTAGGGCCATCGGCGTGCGCGCCGAGCGAGAGTTGCTGCGGGCTACGTCCGGTGTCAACACGCAACGGGGACAGCTCTTTGTGCTGGGGCTCTCCGCAGGGATTGCCGGCGTGTGCCTAGCCAAAGGCGTTAAGGTGCCCTCGCCGGACTTCTTCCTCGCCGTTAAGTCTGCGTGCCGAGGGCTGACTGAGCGCGACCTTAGTAAACTCGCTAAGCGTGAGCGTGACTCCCTCACTGCCGGAGAGGGGCTCTATATGGAGAAAGGCTATACGGGAATCAGGGGAGAAGCGGAAGCGGGGTTCCCCACGGTGGAACGCGTAGGATACCCCGCGTTAGAGTATGCCTTAAGCCGGGACGTCAGTCTTAATGACGCCGCTGTCCATGCGCTTATCAGCATTATGGCGCACTTGTCTGACACAACGGTCCTCCACCGGGCAGGAGAGGAAGGCCTAGCTTTAGTGCAAGAAACGGCAAAGACCATACTTGCTGCCGGAAGTGTTTTCAGCGCGCGTGGACGCGACTTAACCCGACAGGCGCACTTTTCCTTCGTTGCTACTAGGCTCAGCCCTGGCGGTTCCGGCGATCTTTTGTCCCTGTCGCTCGCGCTGCATTTCCAAGGTGAAGGCTTTCCGTCGCCACCAACCCTGCTCCGGCCAAGCTTATTTAAGGGGTGAGACTGTGTGGATTCCCTATGAAGTCGCATCAAGCCAAGATAAGCCAGCGGTACATCGTTTTCTAGAGCAATTTGCGTTGCGATACGATGCAGAAAGCGATCTGACGGTCGAGATACGGGCAGATGGGGAGATTGTAGCGACAGGGTCGCTGAAGGGCAATGTGCTGCAGTGCGTTGCGGTTAGTCCGGCGCTACATGGGGAGGGCCTGTCAGGCAAGATTGTCCACTACCTGATGCTGGCGGCCCAAAGGGCGGGGCATACTACACCACGCCGCGCCAGGCGTATCTCTTCGATAGCCTCGGATTTCGCACACTTGTTAAGACCCAGTGGGCTGCGCTGCTCGAAAGCGGGCACCCATCCTTTATAGATTATCTAAGGCAACTAGAATTTGCTGCCAGCAAGATAGCCTCAAGCCAGAGCGGCTTGGTCGGTGGGCTGGTTATGAACTGCAATCCTTTTACACTCGGGCACGAGTACTTAGTAAGAGCGGCTGCAGCGCAGTGCGAACACGTCTACTTGCTGGTCGTACAAGAAGACAAGTCAGTTTTCCCCTTTGACGTGAGGTTTGCGTTGGTAAAGCAGGGCACTCAGCGGTTTAAGAACGTGACGGTTCTACCCACCGGGCCATACGCTGTGTCGACAGCTACCTTCCCCAGTTATTTCAGCGAGGAAGAAACAGCCCACGCGCGTGCGGGGGCCAGTATCGATGCCGCCTTGTATGGCATGCACATCGCGCGGGCGCTTAAGGTGCGGGTGAGGTTTGTCGGCACGGAGCCATATTCGCCCGTGACGGCAATCTATAATCAGGTGCTAAGGGAGACCTTACAAAGCCACGGAATACAACTGCATGAGATTGGGCGCCTAGAGCAGGACGGCAGAGCAGTGTCGGCGTCGCTGGTCCGTCAAGCCTTGCGTGAGAATGACTTTGCCGTCCTGCCTAGCCTTGTGCCTGAGACCACGCTCACCTTCTTGCAGTCAGATGCGGCTGCGGGTATCATCGAAAGGCTAAGAAAAACGACTAGCCGCCACTAGGCCTGACTGGCCATCCACTCCCTAACAACGGCAAT
>QLUB01000207.1 GCA_018725205.1 candidate division NPL-UPA2 bacterium | reverse complement strand
CCGCATGGTAACTGTTACCTCCTAACGTCCCTAACAAAGAGGGCCTCACCAATGGCAGTGCCGATTGGTGTTTCGCTAATACCCCCAATACGACCCCAGACGCCCCGCACATTGATGCGCTGCCACAGCCAAATGTACGGAAGTTCAAAGTTGAGGATTTGGTCCACTCTTTGATACATGGCGCGGCGTTCGGCAATGTCTACTGTCAAGCGCGCGGCCTCAAGCAACCTGTCCACTTCAGCATTTCTGAACTGTGCGGTGTTAAACCCACGGATGCGGCCGTCTGCGCCGCGCACAGACTGAGAAGAATGGAACATGTTAAACGGGTCGGGGTCTAAGCCAAGCCCCCAGCCGATAATGGCGATGTCATAGCGAGTAAAATCAAGGTTGTTGAGAAAGACGGACCATTCAGTAGGCAGGTCGACGGCATCAATTCCGAGTTCCCTCCATTGCCTTACGGCCATTGCGGCCGCATCTTTGCGAAGGACGTTGCCAGGGGGCCCCCACTGCAAAGTTAGGCGGAGCAACTCACCATCGCGCGCGCCGCCGCGGCGTCGTAACGTCTCTCCGGGTGGGATGCGCCAGCCGGCCTCCTCAAGGAGCTGCCTAGCGCGGGCCGGGTTAAACGCGTAGGCGTTAAGATTGGGCGCACCGGTTGCCCACGATGTTGGTATCTGATGGGCATGAACTACATTGCCACGGCCGTCAAGGATGCTGTTGATCATAGCTGGCCTATCTAAGCCAAGCTTTAGCGCTTCGCGTACGCGGCGGTCACGCAGTACGGGGTGCTCAAGGTTAAACTCCATGTAGTCGTACCCATGAGCCGGGATTTCACGGAAGTTAGCACGACCAGCCAGTTCACGCCGTACGCGTTCGATGTCGTCGGGCATCAGTGCGCCAAACCAGTCGATGTCGCCCACTTCAAAGGCCGCCTGCATCACATTTAAGTCGGCGTAGCGTCTAATGACGATGGTCTCGATGTAGGGGCGCGGCCCCATCCAAAAATGAGGGTTACGTCTTACTACAGTGAACTGGCCGGGAATAATCCGGTCAAAAAGGTAAGGCCCGGCCCCAACAGGCTGGCGGCTGAATGCATGCGCGCGGTGTTCACGTACCGGGACGTTGCCGAGAATGTGATAAGGTATAATCCCAAGGCCAATGTTGAAGAGGAAGGGGGCGTCGACTTGACGCATTCTGAAACGCACAATGTGATCGCCTGAAGTGGTGATTTCGGCCACGTGCAGCATAGTGGGTCGACGAACGCCGTCATAGTCAGGATGCATGATGGTGTCAAACGTAAACTTGACGTCACGCGCGGTTAGCGGGCGGCCGTCGCTAAACCTAACGTCAGGTCGTAACCAGAATGTCCATGTGAGAGTGTTCTGATCCCACAGCCATCGGTCAGCAATGCTATTGCGCATGGTAAGGTCGACTCCGCTGCGTACAAGGCCCCAATTGGTCAGCCCGTGTACAAAGGCGGAGGCGGTGTCAACACTCAAGATGGGGTTAAGGATTACTGGTTCCGCAGTGGCACCGTAAGTAATGGTGCCGCCGACGAGTGGTGGTGTATAGGGGGCGTGCTGTACAGTTACGGTGCGTGTAGCCTCAACCCAAGCAACTTGAGCACCGAGGGCTTCAGCTACAAAACGCAGCGGTACCATAGTGCGGCCGTCGATCACTACCGGCGGCACGTCGATGGGGCGCGGTGGCCCGTTCACCCATGCCGTGCGGCTGCCAATCTGCAGGACAATCGCGTCCTCGCGGCGGTAGGCGCGGACGATATCGGGATTGTCCCAATGAACTTGCGCGCCTAACGCTTCGAAAATGGCACGCATCGGCACCAAAGTGCGGCCGTTTTGAATAGTGGGAGCTACGTCGAGTGCCAGAGGCGCGCCGTTAATGGTTACGCGGATGGGGGCGCTGGCTTGAGCTAAGGGCAGCCCAAGGAACATCGTCGCCACCATTGCTAACACGGCAAGACCAACCAGAGACTTTCTTAGCAACTTTCTTCACTCCTTTTTCTTTTTTGTGGGTACAACTAAACAGGCGTCAGTAGTCGCCGATGATACCTTTCGACATGACACAAGCAGAACTATTCATGCCGGAATCAACACTGCCATCGTGTTCATTATTGTTGCACAACGTGGCGAAATCCTTCACGTTCCATGCCTGCAACATGTGATTTTTTCGACATATACTTTTCCTCGATTATGTGAAGCTTCA
>QLUB01000206.1 GCA_018725205.1 candidate division NPL-UPA2 bacterium | reverse complement strand
CCCCCGCAGCGTGGTAATCCCTGCCGCAACTTTGGCGACTGAGCTAAATAGGAAACCCAGTACCATTAGCACCGGCCCGATAGTCGCGGCCAGCAGCGCGATGTTTATAATTGTAGTTTTCGTCCCTTCGTCAAGACCGGAGAATTTTTCGGACACCCTCGCAGCATGGCCCCCCAACACGGCCAGTGTGGGCACTAATATATCCCCAATCTGCTGTGCCAAAGTCGTAAGTTGGACCGTGAGTTGCCTCATGGCAAAGCCGGACTTGTTTATTCCCCCGGTTTGCTCTTTAAAGGCAATATCCGTAGCCCCTGCGGTGTCTTGCATTTCTTTCAGTTTTGAGTCAAAAGACCCCGCCTGCCCTTCGGTCAATGCCATGACCGCCACTCCGGCTTCAACCGACCCCCACAACCCTGCGAGCTCTATGGCATTCCCTCCAGCGGCACCATGAAGCGCGGTCAGGGATCCCTGCAACCCCCGAGATTCTAGCATAGCCGCGCCGCTGGCGTAACCCAAGCTTGCCATCGCTTCTGCCATGCCCTTGGATGGCGTCATCAAACCCTGTAGGACCGCCCTCAATTGAGTCGACACCTCTGCCGCACCCCCTGTTACCCCCGTGAGAGTGGCCATCGTGCCAAACAAGTCTTCCATCGGGATCCCCATGGCCGCCGCTATGGGTGTTACTCGGCCCATCGACGCTGCAAGCTCGGGGAAAGTGGTTTGTCCTAGACGCACCGTTTGTAACGCTAAGTCACTGACTTTACCAACCGCAGTCGCAGACGTGTCACCATAAGCTTTTGTGACCGCACTAGTCAAGGCGATCGCTTCTTCTGTAGTAGACAGTCCTGCTGCGGCAGCTTTGGCATTTATTTCCAAGATTTGCGCTGTATCCGCAGTATCGCCGAACGCTGAAATTGTCTGGTATAGTCCACGAGTTAAATCTGCTGTGCTTTTCCCGACCTCCACCGCCATGTCTTGAACGGTGGTTTTCAATTCCTCAACTCGGGCAGTGTTGCCGGGGATCAAAGTAGCCACATCAGCCATAGCGGCGTTAAAGTCCATCGCCATTTTTACCGCTGCAACACCAAGTCCAACGATAGGCAGCGTAAGGCCTGTTGTAAGAGCTCCCCCCGCCTCAGATAGCCGTTTACCCGTAGCCTCAAAACGTTTTTCAATTCCTTCAATCTGCGTTTCTGCTTTCGCTAGGCCTGTCTCAAACTTATCCAACCGGATACCAAGATCAGCGTAAATTGTTCCTAGAGATATGGCCACGGGTAGCCCTCCCTTCCTGTCGCTTTAGCTCATCTACCACAAACCAAGTTGCTGCTTCGTCAAGCATAAATCTCTGCAGTCCAGACAGTCGAGGAAAATAGCTGGATGGCTGCACATGCCACTGATATGCAACGGCCACCACTCTTTCAAATCCCTTACTCGCTACGAAAGGGCCGCAGGTCACCTAGTCCTGTAGCGTATTCGAAAATCTTCAGCTTCTGCGCAAGCGTCAACGGATGGATATCTGTAATCTCAGCATGTGTAGGCTCAACCAGCGCCTCTTTTGCAATTTCGTCCAGCAGCGGCAGCATTTCCTTAGCTGTAGTGCCACCATCCAGCCGCCCTGCGATTTCGTCTTTGCTTAACCCTTCTTTTGCCAGTTTTTGTGCCTCAGCTAATAGTGGATTTCCAATCTGTAGTTCCATTAGCCGTGGGGTTAGGTCGATCGTCCGTAGACAGACGCAAATAATGCTGCCCTCGCGAAAGCCCGGAAGCTCAACAATTTGCGGCTCTGTCTGAGCACGTATTTCGTCCAGCGTTGTAACTATTTTCGCCATGTTACACCAACTCCGCAGGTAGGGTATCAACAAATTCCCAGCGCACCGCTGGAAGAGCGAGTACAGGGTTCTCGCGTACTCTTACCTCAAACTCCGGGCTGGCCCACTCATTATCCGCGAACGATTGCGTAGGCATCCGTCCGAAGCATAGCGGATAGGTGAGTCGGATGAACCCTTGCAGAACGCTCTGCCCAAGATAGTTTTCCGCGAAAACTTCAGCCAAGAACGGCAGCCGCGTCCCCTGATGCGCAAGCAATGGAGCGTCATAACCTACTACATTGGCCCCGGAAATCCGCACCGTTCCTCCCGCGATGATCTCGACTGCACGGGCATCGATACGAGCGTTGCGGAAAGTCAAATTGATTGCGATTAATACGTCTTCCGCTTCGCGCTGTGCCAAAA
>QLUB01000205.1 GCA_018725205.1 candidate division NPL-UPA2 bacterium | reverse complement strand
AGCAGTTTTTACCGCCCATGCCGCTGCAACTTTAGCCGCTGTTACAGATGATGTAACTGCCAATAGGCCTAATTTCTTAATCAGCAAACCAATTTTTATTATGACCACACCAGCAATAATATAACTAATCGCGTATAATACGGGTCTCTGCCGATCCATCGCTGCCGTAACAGTATCCCACTTCCGGGCCAGTTCATAAAGCGGACCCGCCACTGCTACTATATCTGGTACTTGAAAAGCAGGCGCAGTTATATCGGGCATCTTCATTTCTGGCATAACCATGGCCGCTGCAGTGCCGACTCCAGCCATATCCTCTTGCAGCTGGTGCACCTGATCAAAAGTCATGATATTTCTGCTGGCCGATTTAGCTGCCTTTTCAGTAGCCTCCCCTAACATTTCCTGTGCTTTAGCGGCATCACTTCCTGACTTGACCGTCTGTGCTGTCGCAGTGTGCAGGTCGCCCATGCTCTGGGCCGCCGGCTTGATCGCTGTCCGCGCAGCCTTGCTCGCCGCAGCCAGGCTATCAGCATACGCAAAAATGTTTTGTGACACCGCCCGCAGAGATGGAATAAGTGCACCCAGGACACCAACTACCGCACCGATCGTTCTTACCATCAGCACGCCGATGACCATCATCCCGCCGCCCGCGTCTGCCCAGGCGCGATAAATGATATGCGCGGCCAGTGCAACCGCAGCCCCTTTAGCCATAAGCGGCACTAGCGAAAGATTTGTCTTCCAGATAGCTTTAGCTGCCAGGATAAATGCTGGAGCAAGTGCACCTGCCACGGCACCGGCCACAAGAATGACCGCCATACGCGCTTGAGGCGAGAACATCTGCTCCAGCACCCGTCGTATGCCAATCGCCTCCACGCGCTTGCGAAAATCCTCGAACACCGCCCGCACACGTCCTGTAGCTTCGATCAACCCTCTCAGCGCGCCTTTTAAGTTCAATTCATCAATTATTATTTGCCCGAGTGCTGTCATGGTCAGTCCGACATTGTCTTTCAACGTTGACCACAGCCCAGCGACCGTGCGGCTCTGCGCTTCCATCAGCCCAGCAAATTTGCCGCCCTCCGCAGTGAGCGAAATAAATGCACGCTCCAGATGGGCAAAATTCACCTGGCCACTCGCTACCAGCTCGCGAACTCCAGACTCGGCAATACCAAATTGCTTTGCCAGCTCACCGATAATCGGAATCCCGCGCCTTGTCAGCCGATTTATGTCTTCGCCAAACAAGCGGCCTTGCACCCGCGCTCTGCCAAAAGTTTCCGCAATTTCGCCAATCGGCGCGCCGATGCCCGCAGCAATATCACCAATACGACGCAGACTGGGAATCGTTTCTTCTGCGCTGATACCAAAGGCAATAAGTTTCCGAGCGGCATCAGCCAACCCAGGGAATTCAAAAGGAGTTTCAGCGGCAAATTTCTGTAGATCGCGGATCATTTTGTCGGCGGCGGCAGCACTCCCCAGCAACGTGGTGAACGCAACCTGCGTCTGCTCAAGACGCGCCGCCAATATCACCGCACCGACGCCGGCAGCGATAGCTGCTGCGCCAACAGCAGCCAGTGACGCGGCAAAAGCTGTGGACGCAGCGCCTACTTTCTCTAACCTGTCCCCGATCTTAGCCGCAGCACGGTCAGTTTTATTTAGTGCTCGCTCCAGTGAAGACGCGTCGCCGATGATATTTAGTGTCAGTGTTCTGGTGCTCACTCTACTATCTCCGCCTAGCTTTCGCCGCCGCCCGTTTATGAGCGGCCTCTTCCTCTTTCGCCTCGGCCACGTAAAACGCTGCCCACTCCGCGAACTCCGCCATACTCATACGGCACTCAAGCTCCGCCACCGTCATGCCTAAGTCCCGCGCTAATCGGAATGTAAACGCCCGCTCCGCCTGCTCAGGATTCCGTTTCGGATCCCGGAAGCCTAGTATGAAAGGACTTCAGCGTCTGCTTCTGTACCTCCTCCGACAACCCGGTGACGTCCATAATTGCTGTCAGAACCTTGTCGAACGCCGCAGCAGATTTTTGGGCAAGTTGCTCCGCCTGCTCCATGGTGATTTTCGGCGAGGCGAGACAGTGCACTAACATAAGAATCTCCATCTTATCAGTGTCAATCTGTCCCGTGAGTGGGTCGAGCGCAGCTTTCCTCAGCTGCTGCTGCTCCCGCTTCGACATGCCGCGGACAATGACAGAGCCACCCCAGTCGGGCACAGCGATGGTTTTCTCGCCCAAATCCTGTGCCG
>QLUB01000204.1 GCA_018725205.1 candidate division NPL-UPA2 bacterium | reverse complement strand
ATCAATAACATAAATCCTACTAAGAATAACATTCAATGCCTCCTGTATATCTGGCTGGGGTATAGGCTCCATATGCACTAATAAAAAACAAGCCGCCAGAGGGCACCTTCCGATCAAGCATTGTGGCAATTCCCGGTCAGCTTACGCCGTCATCTGGTGGACATTATGAGCTAGCAGCAACACCTGTATGAGTCGCGTCTTTCAGGCGGGCTTAAATTGATGCCACCGCTAAAGGCGTTAGTGGAGGTGACGTTACCGCCGTCTTTGACGGCCTCGATGTTGTGCCTGCCAGCGGGGAAGTCGATGCCTGCGGTGGGGAGAGCGTAACCGCCGCCATGCTCATTGGGGGAGGGCTGATTATCGCGGGTGTGTGGCTGACCATAAAGCCTCCTCAGATTACTTCGGCCAGCAACCGCACCGCTTCCCCATCCAACGCGCCTGACTTAACCATCGAAGCGAGCACATCTAACGCATGCGGTGACGACATCTCATCGCGGTAAGGCCGCTTTTCCGTAAGTGCCTGATATACATCGCACACTGCCATCAGCCTGTCCTCTAGACCAAGCTCACTGGCACCGAGCCTGTCGGCATAGCCTTTCCCGTCCATACGTTCATGATGATTCCCCGCCCATTCCGCGATAACCTGCAAGCCATCCACTTGACGCAGTATTAACTTTGTATAATACACATGCGACTTGACAACCGCACATTCGTCCGGAGTGAGGGGCCCAGGCTTTTCGAGCAAGGTGTTGGGCATATCGAGTTTCCCTAGGTCATGTAGTAAAGCCGCCACATAAAGCAAATCAGCGTTCGGCGCCAGACGCGCATCTGTCAGTGCCACGCGTTGAACAAGCTCTGCCAGACCACGGGAATGACGCGCAGTGAAACGGCTCTTGCAGTCGACAATCTCCGCAAATACTTCTGCAACATCTCTTAGCTCGTTAGCGTCAAGCCACCGACAAGTGCTAGGTTGCAGACGTAACAGCGCTAGACTGAGATTGCGCTCACTTAGGTCAAGCCAAAAGCTCTCTTGCTTGGCTAGCGTACTCCATATGTCACATAATGCGTGGTCAAACAGCCGCCCGCGACCCTGCTCTACTACCTCAGAAACATAAACTGCTGCCATTCGCTTGTCTGTTTGGATAACCATCGCGTTGTCGATAGTGTCGGCTAAACTAAGTATACGCGCCCCTAGAGGGATGTTTTCGCCTACCAACCCAAACGGACCTGAGCCATCCATATACTCGTGATGATATTTAACCAATGGCTCAATCCCATGAAATGGCAAGGGCTTTACGAGCTGACTGCCGATTGCCGCATGTGACTGTATAAAGCGTTCGTCGTCCATCGCCCTCACGCCCCCCGCGCCGATAAGACCAAGGTCATGCAACAACCCAGCGAAATACAATGCCTCAAGGGATGGCACGCTAAACCCAGCCCGCATCCCTAACCGCGCGGCTATGTAAGTAACCCGTTGTCCGTGGTTAGTGTAGGCGCTATACTCGGCTAGACCCAATGCCAACGACAAGGCCCTTACCAGTTGTTCGAGATGAATGTTGAGCTTATGCGCGCTGTGCATCTGAGTCTACCTTTTTGCCTTCAAGAACATCCCAAGCTCTTTATCAATCTTACTGATATGGGCGGTCAGCCAATTAACCACCGTTGTATTTACCTCGATGACAAAGGGCAGAGTGGGTCCGTGCTCCTCTAGCTTGGCGTTAAGCATGCGCACATTGCGCAAGAACTCGCGATGCAGTTCTCTGTGTTTCTCAAATTGTGGATACCCTGAGGTCTTCTGCAGCTCTTCCTCCGCTCTGAAGTGCTCTGCCCCGTACTCCTCAAGAAAAGCAATCATGGGAAGAACTGCTTCTTTTCCTTTACCTTTGTTGCATGCTTCGAGCAGGCTGTTCATCCGCGCAAACAGTTCTTTGTGTTGGTCGTCAATCTCTGTTATCCCAACAGCTAGAGTTTCATTCCACTTAATCGGCACTCCCACAACCTCCTAATTAGTTCACTTGTCGCCGCAAGTGTCTTAGGTCAAAAGTCTAACCGCATGATTTTTGCCCGTATATTGCCGAGAGCGTTAATATCTGCCGTCAAGCCTCTAAATCCTGTTCCTCACCCCGTATGCGTGTAAAATGACCAGACCGTCTTTCCTGCAGCCCTCTACCTCATGCAGCCCCAACCTAGTCTTGATGGCACAACCGTGGCGCGTCATCACCTCCTGG
This sequence comes from candidate division NPL-UPA2 bacterium, assembly GCA_018725205.1. Classification (GTDB taxonomy): domain Bacteria; phylum Bacillota; class UBA994; order UBA994; family UBA994; genus UBA994. The sequence continues at coordinate 23 of QLUB01000204.1, read as the reverse complement.
AATTTGAGCGCGTTTTCAGTCCG
>QLUB01000203.1 GCA_018725205.1 candidate division NPL-UPA2 bacterium | reverse complement strand
TCGATGCAGATACGCCTGCAGTCTTCCTCGTGGATGCCGCCGGCAAAGCACTGAGTCTCTTAACCAAACAGACGCTGCTTAGGTCGTATTTCGACAGGCTCGAGGTGGCTGACGCCAACTTACGAGCCATCATTGAAGCGATAGATGCTGCCCTTATCGCGGTGGATGCAGCAGGAAAGATTGTCTACGCCAACAGCACTGCGGAGAACATCATTGCGGAATGTGGCGGCAGAGACGCGCTTGGTTCAGCCATAGGCGATTATCTTGCGAGCGAGGCAGAGCGCTGCGTCAGCCTAGCACAGCGCGAAAAAGCAACCTTTTTCACCACGCTTGCCGGACGCCGCTATCGCGTGCGAGCAATCCCCCTCCGGGGCCGGGAGGCTGCACCAGGCGCAATGCTAGTGCTAGAAGACATTTCTGAGCAAGAAGTACTCAAACACGAACTCGAGCACGAAAAACGCTACAGCGATATCCTCAAAACGATCCTAGAGATTGCCTACGACGGCATTGTGGTCGTGGACAAGCGTGGCTATATCACCATGATAAGCCAAGCCTACCTTAATTTCCTAGACCTCAAAGAGGAAGACGCTGTGGGCCGTCACGTCACAGAGGTTATAGAGAACACTCGGATGCATATAGTTCTAGAAACCGGCATCCCGGAAATCGCTGATTTACAGTTAATCCGCGGCAATTACATGATCGCCACGCGCATCCCAATGATTAGTAACGGCGAGGTCGTAGGTGCAGTAGGCAAAGTGCTGTTCCGCAAGCTGAGTGACCTAGAAGCTCTGCACGACAAGTTAAGCAAAATGGAGGAGCAGTTAGATCTCTACAAAGGACAGATAAACACTGCTAACCGCTCGCGCTTTTCGTTTGCGGATATTGTCGGCAACAGTCCCGCCATCGCGGAGGTTAAGCGTCACGCGGCGAAGGCCGCCCTGTCTGACGCCACCGTATTGGTGCTAGGCGAAAGCGGCGTAGGCAAGGAAGTCTTTGCGCAGGCCATCCACGCGCACAGCAAACGGGCGGCACACCCTTTTGTGCGGGTCAACTGCGCCGCCATTCCGAATGACCTCTTGGAAATGGAGTTTTTCGGCTATGAGGAGGGTTCTTTCCTAGGGGCGCGTCCCGGCGGCAAAGCGGGCAAGTTCGAGATTGCGGACGGCGGCACACTCTTTCTCGACGAAATCGCCGATATGCCCCTTAGTATGCAAGCCAAGATCTTACGCGTGCTACAGGAGCGCGAGGTGGAGAAAATCGGTGCTGAAACACCAAAGCGGGTTGATGTCCGGATTATAGTTTCCTCTAACCAAGACCTCGAGGAACGCGTGCGCCTTGGATTTCTGCGCCGGGACCTGTATTACCGAATCTCGTCGTGGAGCCTGATGATCCCGCCCTTGCGCGACAGGAAGGAAGATTTGACGGACCTTGTCGAACATATCTTGGACAAGTACATCCAGAAGTACGGCAAGTACATCGAGGGCATCAGCGAGAAAGCGATGGGTCTACTGCACCGCTATGCCTGGCCGGGCAATGTGCGCGAACTAGAGAACGAACTAGAGCGAGCTATCGGGCAGCTCGACAAGGACTGGGTGATACAGCCAAGGCATTTGTCGGAGAAAATTACCGAAGGGCGGCATATAGAGACCATCCAGACGCTAGAAGAAATCGTGCTGGTAGCAGAGCGACAGGCTATAGAAGACTGCCTAAGGTTATCTGCAAATAACAAAGCTGCCGCTGCGAAGTTGCTGGGAATTGGCCGCACTTCCCTTTATGAAAAAATGCAGAAGCACAATTTGTTGGGGCGTAAAGAAGAGAGCAATTAAGGTCTGTACGGAATACCAAACACCTTTTTGCCCGGTTTCGGGCAGAAGAACGCTCAGGAAACACTAAGTTGGTTTGCTCTGTTGCTTTTCTGAACAGTTCTCCAGCGCATTTTCGCATTATATTACAGTAAAATTTCGCATAATTTCCTGCTTGTCGAACTCTTTCCTGCGTCATAGACTCAGGCTGAAGGAAAGGAAGAGGGAGGGCGATTTATGCGATCCAAAGTTATGTCTGCCGCGCAGGCGGTGGCACACATCAAAGACAATGCTACCATTGCCTGCGGCGGGTTCGTGGGTAACTGTTACCCCGAGGAATTAACATCTTCCATCGAAAAGCGCTTCTTGGCCGAGGGACACCCTACTGACATCACGCTCGTCTACGCTGCTGGGGAAGGCGACGGCAAAGAGAAAAGCATGAACCATTTAGC
>QLUB01000202.1 GCA_018725205.1 candidate division NPL-UPA2 bacterium | reverse complement strand
CGCTCCAGAAAATCAGATTGGACTGTAAAGCCGGCGGAAAGGCGCAGTTGCAGAAACGTTCCTGTTCTCTCCGCGCCGCCAACTGGCAGCAGCGCGTAATCGACGTTTTCAGCTAATGTCCGTGCGTCCGGTGTCCCGGGGTGCAGCACGACGCTTGTCGCCGAGCGCAGATCATGCGGTGCAAGATCAAGCAGCCGCTTACTTACTGCGAACGTCCGTGTCATCACAGTCCATGGCACAAACTCACGTCCATAACGGCGCATGATCGTGTGTGCCGCCTCGACGATTAGCGCGTCAATCCGTGCATCGTCGGCAGTGCCGGGTATGCCGATTGCGTCTTTGACTTGTGACCTGGTGCAAAGCATGGCGTCTGCCCCCTTTTACCTGCGCCGCTTTTCCGGCGGTTTGCACATGGTTGTTTCCCTGAATGCCAATGGGTTGGCTAAGATTTCCTCTGCTACGATTTCTTCGACTACCCGTTCTGCCAGCTTTGCCCTGCCCATCTGGATTAGGAGCTCGGCTTCTTGCTCGCTCAGCTCCACCGTTTCACCGGGATTGACTACGCGCCCTGCAGCTATGGTGCTGTCAACAATCACAACGGTAATCATAGCTGCCGCCACCCCACCATCTGCACGGAGAATGTGAAGCTCGGCCCAGTGCCGGTGATGGTGAACGCAATGCGGACAAACCGGTGCGCTGCGTCAAGATCAAGCCCGATTTGCTGTTGTCGCGCCACGATGGTCACCTGCACGAATACCGCGCCGGGAACGAGTATGAAAGTGACATTGTCAGGGGAATGCTGGATCACGACGTCCAGCGTTGGTGTAGTGCCTGTACCGGCGGCGCAGTCAAACATGATTTTACCCCTGCCGATGTAGTCCCTGATGTCAATACTAGCTCCGTTGCCGGTAGCGGTTCGAACCGCTACCGGGTGCAGAACTTCGGTTTGAAATGGGTCGTGTGCATTGAACATGTTTTCTGCCTCCTCCTAGGTAGTTATCGCGTCAAGCATAACCGAGAAACTGGCCGGCTGGCGCACCGCCACGTCGACATCTTGTAGAGCGATTACCCTGACTGTGCCGCTGGTGCCGCCGGTGTATGGGTCAACTAGGATGTCTAAAGCCCCCCACTGACCGATGAGCAGGTCGCTCCAATTGCCAAAGAAAATGGCTGAAAGTCCTGTCCCTGTTCCACGGGTTAAGTCGCTGCGGACCTGGTTGGTGACATACGCCGGATAACCGTTTAGAGGTGAAACGTTCGTCTCCCACAACATCACGGAATCTGTGGTCGCCACTTTTTGTGTGGTCTTCATGCGCCCGCGCACACGGGCGTTTGTGATGTAAGACAAGCTGCCCACATCAGCATTCAGAATCGCGGCCGCAGTCTCTAGTCCGACGACGTGCGCCCATGTGGGCACCGCGCCGTTTGCGCCGCCTACTACCACCCCAATGCCGGTAGTGTTGGCGATACCGCGCGGCTGATTTGCTACGCCGGTGCCGTGCAGTGCGGCAAGGTCAATCGCGAGTGCAAGCACGGTGGCAAGGTCGCTGCGGACAAAGTTGTCCACATCGATCGAGGATTGCAGCAAGAGCTTGCGGCTGATATCCGTCCAGGCCCCAACCGTTTTGGGACTAAGCGCAACTTGATCAACTGCCTGCCGGCTTCCGGCTGGAGCGGCTGATTCAGCTACCCAAAAAGCGGTCGCGCCGCCGGTTTGGCGTGGAATAGTAACGTCGCCGGCCAGGCCCGTTAGGACATTGGCCCCTGTTTGTTGGACGACCATCCGGTTACGCAGCATGTCGATGAAACTCTCCGGCCGCAGCTCCGTGGCAACTGTAAACCCGCCTTCGGTCGCAACGCCTTTCGTCAAACTACGCTTTTCGGTCTGCACGTCCATCGGGACAAAAAAGCCTTGTGGGGAGCGGCTAAGCCGTTTGGCAATCTCATCGCTAGCCTCACGCTCTAATTCTGCGCCACTCCAGTCGCCTGTGGCGGCAGCGCGAATGGCGCGGACAAGGCTATACCCGCGCAAATCTTTGTCACTCATGCCGAGCTTTGTCGTGTCGGTCGGTTTTGCCGCCTCACCGGAAATTGGCTTAAATTGTGCACGTACCTGCGAGACGTCTAAATTATGTTGGCAGCGAGTAGCCTCGGCAACGGCAGTGTCAAGTATTGTGCGCAGTGAAGCTATGTCTGTGGATGCGTCCGCTTTTTCGATAGCTTCAGCAGCAGCCTGCACCGCGTCGCAGGCGGCAT
>QLUB01000201.1 GCA_018725205.1 candidate division NPL-UPA2 bacterium | reverse complement strand
CTTCCGACTGATGTCAGTGAACGCACCGACGGTTTTAGGACTTAGCGCAACTTGGTCGACAGACTGCCGCGTTTCAGTCGGAGCGCCAGATTCTGCCACCCAGAACGCGGTTGCTCCGCCAGTCTGACGCGGGATAGCCACGTCACCGACGAGTCCGCTTAGGACAGTAGCTCCGGCCTACAAGTCCGCTTAGGACAGTAGCTCCGGCCTGCCGGACGATCATGCGGTTGCGCAGCATGTCGATGAAACTCTCAGGACGCAAGTCTGTCTCGACCAGGAATCCGCCATGAATACTCGTACCTTTTACCATGTCGCGCTTCTCAATCAGCACATCTGTCGGGACGAAAAAGCCCTGCGGAGACCGGTTTAGCCGTTTCGCGATCTCATCGCTGGCATCCCGCTCCAGACCTGCCTGGCTCCAGTCTCCTGTGGCAGCAGCCCTGATAGCACGGATGAGGCTATACCCGCGTAAGTCTGTGTCGCTCATACCGAGCTTCGTCGGGTCGGCTTGTTTGGCTGGCTCGCTGGCAATTGGCATGAATTGTGTGCGCACCTGCGCGGCCTCCATATTGGCCCTGAGCCGGGTGGCCTCGGTGATTGCAACGTCAAGTGTAGTGCGCAACAAAGCCATGTCAGCGGAAGCATCCGCTTTTTCGATGGCATCTGCCGCGATCTGTACCGCGTCGCAGGCGGTATCGTACAGTTTTCTCAACTCACTCATTTTAAACTCTCCTTTTTGAACGTATTTGCGGCCATTCTGGCGCGCATTAGTAAAGCATGTCGCTGGTGGCCGACCAGTGTTGCTACTGCGCCGACACCGTCAGGCCCAGTATTGCTGCGCCGACACCGTCAGGCGGGACCTCTTTTGAGCGCCCCGCCTGCTTTCCAGGGACCGTTTCCGCGCCCCCAGCAATATTTGCCAAAAGCGTCCGCAAAGACGCACTCGTTTGATCATAAGCACCTTTCGCGCAAACGCACACGTCGAACAGCTCCGCGATTTCAGTGATAATCCGGAGATCTGTCTCGTGCCCGTGCTCATCGGTGGTCGTTTCATATTTGCATCCAGTGGGCAACACGCGGAAGGAAAAAGACATTTGGTCCATAATCCCAAGATCCATTTTGGTCGCCAGGGATTGGACGTCTGGATCTTGATTGCTTAGCCTGGCATACACTCGTAAACCGTGAGCGTCGCTTTGCAGCTCTAAACCGGCTGTTCCTGTAATGCCTGTCCGCGCAATGGCCTTCGTCATGTCGTGCCCGATGGTGAGATGCACGTCAGGCCGCTTCGCCAATACATTATCGAACGCGCCGAGTGCTATCCGCTCCTTGAGGGAGAAGTGGACGCCGGCATATAATATTGTTTCCTGCCCATACACTGCTGCGTAACCGGAAATAATCCGTGACCCGTCCCCGGAGCCGGATTCGCGCCACTCCATCCCACTGAGCGGGACAGCTACCATACGGGTCTCCGGCATAAAAAACGCCCGTAGCTGTTCTGTGGTCAAGCCATTTAGATTACTCATCGCCATCCTCCTTTTTTGCGGGCAGCGGGACGCCATACGGTGAACCACCAACCGGGACGGGATGCGGTATCTGGCCCAGTCCGTCAGGCAGTGGTGGCAGGCCATCCTTTGCCCGCGCTTCGTCCAGCAGCCACTGCCCGCTCTGTACTTTTTTGAGACTGATCTCCGCTTCTGTAGCCAAGTCGCCCCGGACAAGCCCGGATGTGTCGAATGCCGCGTATATCTCCGTCGTGCCAAACAAATCGAGATCAGCGTTAATAGCTGCTTCAATCCGGTGTAGTCGCGGCACAAGACCGTGCCGCATCCAGCGATCTTGTTCGTGCTCCGGTGAGACCGGTTTGTCCGTCTTGGCGTCGATCCCGAGAAACCAAGCCGGGACCCGGAAAATACGGGAAACATCCATCACCGAGAGAGCCATGGCTTCGACGAACTCAGCATCCTTCTGGGTCAGGCCCATCGCGGCCACCGTCGCACCTCCCGCACCTCCACCTACAACTTTGGTCTTACCTGCATTGTATACGCCCGCGTGTTCGGCGTCAAAGCTTTCTCTCCACTGATCGGCTTGCATCTTAGTAATACCCGCCGGAAAACTCACAACAAGACCACCAGCGGCCCCGTGCCGGTATATCGTCGCCTCGTACTGTTGTTTGGCGGCGATTATGCCAAGCGAGGTGCGAAACAGCGAAATTGGCGACGGTGACACTAACTGCCCCATTCCGCCGCGACCGCGAATGTGCA
>QLUB01000200.1 GCA_018725205.1 candidate division NPL-UPA2 bacterium | reverse complement strand
CTACCACACGCCAAACGCCCAGGCCGCCGGGGAGTGTGATCCGCCAGTCGCGCATAAGCGTAGATAGCCCAGCCAGTGACCGCTGGGTAGCATCCGCCACCCAAATACCGGAAAACTCTAGCTCGCCAGCATCCGCCAAGCCTGCGATGTAACGCTTGAATCTATCGGGTGCGTCATGTGTTGTGACTTCAACGTCATCCACTTCGCCCATGCTGAATTCTCCAATGGTTTCGACGCGGGCGATTGTGCCCCAAGTAGCGCCTGCGTCCGCCGACATTGCCAGAAGCGTTCCGTGTCCGATTCTTTCCGACATTGTTATCCCTCCCTAAACTCTTAGTACAGCTACAGAAATAGCTGTGACTAGCGAATAATCGATGTACGTGTTCCCTATGTCGACCCCGGCGATCTGGTTGTGGTTTTCACCCAGTACCGGCCCGATCAGTCTGTCTGTGCCGTTTAGCACCGTTACCACCCGTGGCCCGAATACCAAGCCATCACGCGAAAACGTGGACGGAATAGTGACCGTCACCGGTGCGCTATGTGCGTTCCGCACGAAGATAAAAATTCCCCGCTCCGTGTTAGCGAACATATGCCCCGATGCGATTGCGGCGGTAAATGTCGGCCACATCCCCGTGGGCGCAACTGCCTGGACGCTCAAAGCTGTCCTTGCCATTTTGACCCCTCCTAATTTTTGTCAGTCTCGCCAAACTTTCGCCGTCTCGTCCAGGATTTTTGCAAGCTCCCGGACGGCCTCTTCCCGTTTCGCTGCTAAAGCTGGTCGCAGGAAGGCACGTTTACGGCCTTGCCCGTACTCATACCGTTTAGGGTAGTTATAGCCCTTCTCGTATTTCCCACCTTTCCGACCTTCTCTTTTTGCGCCGACTACAACAACCGCACTCCGTGCGCGAAGGCCTACGCGAATGCTGCGTACCAGCTTGCCAGTGTCGTACAGTCCTTGCTGCTTAGCCCGAACCTTAGCTTCGTCGCTGACAATTCGACCTGCGGTTTTTAGCCTTGTCCGCATTTCTTTACGCATGACCGGCTCCATTTTGCGGATTTTTTTCATCATTTCCTTAAAGCCGCCAAGTACTATGGTCTCGTGGACGATTGGCGTACTCATAACGCCATCCTCGCGATCACGGCTACAGCTAGGAATACGCTTGCTTCACGCGTATCGCCTTGCGGTGTAAATGCTTCACCACTAGATATACCCTCGACTTGCACCCAGAGTACACCTTGTGGTAGCCCCGATTCGCGCCAATCGGTAATGCTTTTTTCGATGACGGCCGCCAGCGCGAAAGCACGTTCTTCTAACGACTGTTGAGTTGCCCGTGCAGGGCCGGACACACTGACGATAATATCCAGCCTGTACCGCTCATCCCGCTCCCGTGCTCCCAAGCTGCCTGACGTCTGCAGCGCGGTGGCGGCATCGATAATGATAAGCTCGTCTGCAAGCCGGGCAGGATGTGGGTTGCCCCAGGAAATCTGGATGCCTGCTAAGCCGGCATCCGCTTGTAGTCGTGCTAGCAGTGCGCCCTTAAAGCGCGGGATCGTCGATGGCATCTAATGCACTCCTCCCCGCTGGCTTTCTTCTGTTCTGTGCTTGCTCGTAACGGGTAGCCCACCTGCAGTTACCTGCCTCGTAGTTTCCTTCATTGTTAACCCGTTCTATGGTAAGGCTATCATTGTATCCGCTAGTTAGTGCCCAATCCCTGAATGCAACAAAGCTGTTCTTCCATTCGCTGCATACAGTAACGCCCCTGCCGCCGTAGTATTTGAAAAGTGTATGATTACTACGGCTACAGCGAGCGTTCATGTTCTCCCATATCTCATAAAGCCTTGTCCCACACCCCCCATGTTTTGTGTGGCAGTCCCTTTTTAAACATCCACAGCTTCTAGTACGACCACTTTTGAGGCTTGCCGCATACACAACCACTACATTCTCGCAGCGGCACTTACACCGCCAGAATAATCCCTCTTTTCTGCTTACCCGCTCTAGCACTACTAATAAACCAAAATGTTTGCCTTTCAGGTCTACAGGCCTCACCGCTCAAAATCACCCCCTTTCAATAGACGCCTAAATTACGAACGTTAAATGGCATTAATTTCCTATGCGCGGACAGCGGGATGTCCCAGCCCTGCGCGGTGGGTGCCAATGCCCTGTGGGGATCGCCTAACTCCTGCAGTCCCGCCACAGACGCCGATGGCCGGTCAAGCCAAGAGAGGACAGTTTCAATCGCAGCCCGCCGGATATCCTCCGCGA
>QLUB01000020.1 GCA_018725205.1 candidate division NPL-UPA2 bacterium | reverse complement strand
GGGTGCTTGACCTGGGGTTGTGGCCCTGTTTGCCGCAGGACTAGCTGGCGTGTATTTTGGCCGACTGTATCCTAGAAAAGAAGCGATGTCCGTAAGCAGGCTGTTCGCCTTGGGCGGGCTGTTAGCCCTAATCACCATTTTCGTCACGTGGACAGGGTCGCTGGCATCAGCACAGGCGGGGGTGATGACTTGGCAGCTGGCGCTGCTGCTTCTCGGCCTGACTCCACTCGGCACGGTTATCGCCTTCCACGTTTTCTCTGTGGTCCGCAGTCGGATAACGGAGCAAGTGACGATTGAAGCTGCGGCAGCATCTATACCCACAGCACTGGCGGTTTTGGATGCACAGGGGAGCGTGTTGGCCACGAACAGGGAAGCCGCTGATCTAGATGTCACGACGCTTCCCCGCGTCCCGGGAACGGACCCTATGCTTATTGCCGGGCGTAAGTACTTAGTGGGGCGCCAGCCTTGCAGTGCCGGCGGTGTGAAGCACGGCGAATTTATCACGCTTGACGATGTGACAATATTGCACGACGCCATCGAACAATTGCGCAATTTCTTTGAGTTAGCCCTAGATTTGATGGTTATTCTGGGGCCGAACAACGAAATTGAGCAAACCAACAGAGTCGCCGCGCAGTTTGGCCTGCGTTCTTCTGTAAGATTGCTGGATAGGGTCCAACCTGAGGATCGTGCCCAGACCGCAGCCGTGCTCAGGGGAGTAAGAATTGACGGGGTGAGGGATAGCCACTTCGAACATCGTGCGGTTCGAGAGGACGGCGCAATAAGATGGTTGACGTGGTCGTGTGTGGCTGATTTACCGAGCGGGCACGTTTACGCCGTGGGGCGCGATGTAACCGAGGACAGGCAGTATCTCGATGCTTTGCGTACTAGGACAGCGCTGCTTAAAGAGCAGAGCCTCTTCCTAGAATTAGCCTATGATGCCGTCATCGTGCGTGAACTGGGCGGAAAGATCACTTTCTGGAACAGCGGGGCTACGCGCACCTATGGCTACACCCGCGAAGAGGCCTTAGGTGTGGATTATCAGGCGTTGCTTAGGGGAACTTACCCTCTACCCATGGAGGATATCGAGGCGGAGTTGGCAAGCAACGATGAATGGTGCGGCGAAGTAGAGCGCTTTCACAAGGACGGCAAAAAAGCGCTGGTCTCGTGCCACTGGGCACTGCAGCGGGATGAGCAGCTGTTTCCTGTTGCCATACATGAGGTCAGCCGCGATGTTACGGAGCAGGTAAGGGCGCGCCAGACTACCGCGCATTTGGCGGCGCTAGTGGAGCAGTCACAGGATGCGATTATCAGCACCGACCTCTCCGGCCGGATCCTTGCCGCCAACAGCGCCGCCGGCACCCTGCTCGGCTGCAACGCTCACGGTCTTGTAGGGCAATCTGTTCTCTTGTTGGTTCAACCGGAACACCACCGCAGTCTCAAACAGGAACTGGAGAGTGTATACCAAGAACACGCTTCTCGGCAAGCGAACCTGAATCTGCGTAATGCAACAGGGTCTTTGGTGCCGGTGTCCATTGCTTTGTCGCTGATGCCTAGCCAGCGTGGGAATGCGGCCGGCATATCGCTAGTGCTGCGTGACCTAACCGCAAAGCAAGCCCGTGACAGAGAGATTACGCGCCTAGACCGACTGAGTTTGGCTAGTCAGCTGGCCACCGGCATTGGGCATGAAGTGCGCAACCCACTTACGACGATTCGCGGGTTTTTGCAGCTCTTTTGCCTGCGCCAAGACCTCTCTAGTTACACTGAGCAGTTTAAGTTACTTATCGGAGCCATAGACCGCATGAATGAAACGCTCACGGAATTCCTGACGCTGGCCCGAAATCACCCCGTAGAGCTTGTTGAGACTGACGTTAACGGCGTAATCTTGGCTGCTTTAGGGTTACTTGAAGCCGACGCCAGACAAGCCGCATGTGTGGTTAGATGCGAGCTACAAGAAGTGCCGAAGATCGTTGCCAGTGAACGCGCCATAAGGCAAGTTTTGGTGAACCTCGTTCGTAATAGCCTAGAGGCCTCCGCCGCTGGGGGCGCAGTCGTTATCCGCACGGCACTAATTGACGGTCACGTGGTGCTGTCGGTGAGTGATCAAGGTGCCGGTATCCCCGTTGAGGTACGAGCGCAGATTGGCACTCCGTTCTTTACGACCAAGCCAGAGGGTACCGGTTTAGGGCTTACGGTGTGTCACGCCATCGCCCTCCAGCACGGAGCGACGCTGACCTTTGACAATGGAAACGGCGGCACTACCTTCTATATGTCTTTTCCTGTCTGATGCGTTCCGCACCGGTCCGTTGATCCAAAGCCGCCTTTTCTGTCGGTGGGCAGGTAGGCGGTGATATCCGCCACTTCGGTGAACAGCGCCTGCGGCACTTGCTGCAAAACAAGCTGACAGATTCTAAGGCCCTGCGTGACGACGAAATCCTCAGCACTATGGTTGTCGATAAGGATTAGCACTTCGCCCGCAAACCCACAGTCAATAGTGCCGGGGCTGTTGGCAATGCGCAGCTTAGTATTAAGCGACAGCCCTGACCGTGGCCGTACCTGCAGTTCGTACCCGCGCGGGACGGCAAATCTGAGTCCCGTCCGTACGGCTCTTGTCGAGTGCGGGGGAACAACCATCTGCTCTAGCGCACACACATCCGCCCCGGCATCGTCGGCGTGGGAATAGGTGGGGAGCTTGGCTTTTGGGTCTAGACGCTCTATCGGCACCGTAACTAATTCTCGCAAACGGATCTTTATCCCCCTTCTCCAATCGTTTTTCAAATTGATTTTCCTTGCTCCGCTTGTTCAGTGACACTTCTCCCGTTTTCTGATAGACTTGTGCAAAGTAAAGGAAGGGGAGTCCCGATGCGAGTCACCGACTTTATTAACCACCACTACCGCCACTTTAACGCTGCGGCTCTTAAAGACGCGGCTGTCGGGTACACCTCGTTTCTCGCGCAAGGGGGGAAAATGCTCGTGACGCTGGCCGGGGCCATGAGCACGGCGGAACTTGGCCTTTCCTTGGCGGAGATGATTAGGCAGGGCAAAGTGCACGCTATCAGCTGCACCGGGGCCAACCTAGAAGAGGACATCTTTAACCTAGTGGCGCATAACCACTACGTGCGCATTCCCAATTATCGCGACCTTACGCCGGCTGACGAGCAAGAGCTGGCTGGGCGACACCTTAATCGCGTCACGGACACCTGCATTCCCGAGGAAGAGGCGATTCGCCGCTTAGAGCGCGCCGTACTCGGGGAATGGCAGAGGGCAGACAAGGCAGGCGAATCATACTTCCCGCATGAGTTTATGTACAAGATTCTGCTGTCTGGGGCGCTTAAGGAATACTACCAGATTGACCCGCGCGACTCATGGGTCTTTGCCGCAGCCGAGCGCGGGTTACCCATGATCGTGCCCGGCTGGGAAGACTCGACTCTGGGCAATATTTTCGCAGGGCATGTCATTAAGGGCGACGTAAAGAACGTTCATACCGTACGGACAGGCATTGAATACATGGTCGCCTTCGCGGATTGGTACCATACTACGACCGAGAGCCAGGCGATTGGGTTCTTCCAGATTGGCGGCGGCATCGCCGGAGACTTTCCGATTTGCGTGGTACCCATGCTAGAGCAGGACCTCGAGCTAGAAGATGTCCGCCTCTGGGGTTACTTCTGCCAGATCAGCGACTCCACAACCTCCTTCGGCTCCTATTCGGGTGCCGTGCCGAACGAGAAGATTACCTGGGGCAAACTCGGGGTAGACACACCTAAGTACATGATTGAGTCTGATGCCTCGATAGTCGCGCCACTCATCTTTGCGCATGTCTTGGGTTGGTAGTTCCGTACACACACTCGCCGCCAATGTAAGTGGCAAGTACGGTAACATCCTTGAGGGCTGCGGGAGATACTTGCGTTAAGTCGTCGCTCAGCACCACAAAATCCGCTAGCTTGTGCACAGAGATCGAGCCTAAGATAAACTCGTGGAACGACGCAAAGGCCGAACCGAGTGTAAACAGGTGAATTGCTTCCTCTAGGGTGAGCTTTTGTTCAGGCAACCAACCGTTAGGGGGGTTGCCTGTAGTGTCTTGGCGAGTAACTGCCGCATAGATGCCAAGCAAAGGGTTGCAGTCAGCGACAGGGGCATCAGAACCCCCACCCGCAGCAATACCGAGGTCAAGCATTGTTTTCCAGGCATAGCTCAGTTTAGCGCGCTCTTGACCGACACGGCTCTCCACGAACGGGTGGTCATTAGCCACAAACACAGGCTGAATATCGCAGACCACGCCTAATTCGCGGCAAGCGTTAAGTATATGCTCATTAGTTATTTGGGCGTGGATGATGCGCGGCCGCGCGTCTCTTTGCGGCCTTTGCCGTAGCATGTGCCGAAATCCGTGCAACAGCATCTCCATCGTGCGGTCGCCAATGGCGTGGGCCGAAACTTGCCAGCCAAGCGCGTGCGCTAGGGCAAACATCTCGTTAATGCGCTCCTCTGGGAGGATGGCTACGCCTCTGTTGGCGGGGTCATCGCTGTAGGGCTCGTTTAGGGCGGCCGTACGTCCCCCCAGTGAGCCGTCACACATTAGTTTGAGCGGCCCAAACTCCACAGTGTGGGGCGGGAACGTATACCGCTCGCGTAAGACGCGTAGCCTCTCCACTTGCTCGGGCCTGGATACCCGTGCCTGGATGTTGTAGCGGAGCGGGAAACGCTGTTCACATATCAGCTCTTGCAGTGCCTCCAGCTTTAGCTCCGCATCCGCCAGTTCGCCGATATCATCACTGGTTACACTGGTAATGCCGTAGCTTATGGCTGTGTTAGCCCCTGCGACAAACATGCGTTTGTAGTCCTCTAGGGTGTAGCTTGGCAAGAGGTTGGCCACAAGGCCAAGCGCGTTCTCTCGCAGGATACCAGTCGGTGTGCCATGGGCATCGAGGTCTATCTGCCCTCCGGCAGGCGGAGCTGTGTTTTCGGTAATGCCGGCCATCGCCAGCGCACAGCTATTGGCGACTGCCACGTGCCCGCACACCCGCACAAAGTAGACCGGACGGTTGGCCGCGACTTCGTCAAGGTCGTAACGCGAGGGCATGGTTTTGTCGGGGAAGCTCTCTTGCGACCAGCCGCGCCCGAGCACCCAAGCGCGGTCGGGATGTTCCTGCGAAAACTCCCTTCCCAATCGAACGAGCTCCTGTCGCGAGGTCGCGGAACTTAAGTCGGCCTTCTCCGGCCCGGAGCCAACGCTTAAAAGGTGCATGTGGCTGTCGTTAAACCCCGGCAGAACCGTCGCGCCTGATAGGTCAACCAACCCTGTCCCCGCTTGGCGGAGCGCGAGTACCGCCGCGTTGCTGCCGACCGCCGCAATGCGCCCATTCACCACAGCAAAGGCCCGAGCCCGCGGCCTCGCCGCGTCTACAGTAACTACCTTGCCGTTGTAGAAAATTTTCTCCAAGTCTCATTCCTCCTAATGTGAAGCAGTAGGGACGGAAGCAAAAGGAAGCAAAAGGGACGGAGCCTTTTGCTTCAGAAGTGGCTATCCGCTGTCCGCCGGCCGCTATCCGCTGCAAGCTGTACGCCAAGTTGTGGTAGAATAAACAAGATGCATTGTTTGGGGGGTTAAACATGTATGAGATAAGGCGGGTTCGGCCCGAGGAAATTGACGCAGCGATTAAGCTCTCTGAGTATGCCTTTAGGTATCAGCTTGAAGGCGAGCGGCGCAAGCAGCGGGCAAACTTTATGGAAGACCACTGTATCCTCGGGGCTTTTGTTGATGGAGAGATGGTGGCTAAAACCCATATCATTCCCCATCGGGTAGTAATCGCGGGCCGGGAATTTGCCATGGGCGGCATAGCCAGCGTGGCCACCTATCCGGAGCACCGCCGCAAAGGCTTAGTGAACAGCCTGATGGAAAAGGCTGTGCTGCAAATGAAGGCAGACCAGCAAATCCTAAGCTACCTTCACCCCTTTGATGTGAGTTTCTATCGCAAATATGGCTACGAGATGATCTCTAGCTACAAGAATATCACCATTCTCGCGCAGGACCTAGCCAGCTACAGCGGAATCAAAGGCGCTATCAAGCGCGGGGCACCGGAGGAGCTACTCTCTCACTTGAGTGCCGTCTACCACCGCTATTGCCTGCGGTACAACGGCCTGCTGGTGAGGAGAGACAAATGGTGGAAGGATACGCTCTTTGCTGGAGTTACTGCAGCTGTGTATTTCAACGAGCAAGGCGAGGCTAGAGGCTATCTCTTGTATGATATCAAGGATAAGACACTTAACGTGGGGGAACATGTTTATCTGGACGAGGACTGCCGCCGCGGGTTATGGAACTTTATCGCCGACCACGATTCTATGGTAGACAAGGTGATCATCACAACTGTTCTGCACGAGGAGATGCCTTTCCTGTTTAGAAATCCCGAAGTGCACATAGAGGTTGTGCCCGACTTTATGGCCCGTGTGATATTAGTCAAGGAGTTTCTTAAGCTGTACATGGGGGAAACCCAGGGGCTCCCGCGGTTGGTCATAGGGGTTCTGGATGATTTAGCGGAGTGGAACAGCGGTGTGTATTACATAGCCGCAGGACGCGTGGAGTTTTCCCCTGTAGTAGCACACTTAGTCACACGGGAGGCCCACAGCCAAGGCGGGGTAAGTATGGACATCCGCACACTCACGGCAGCTATGCTGGGCTACGTGTCGTGTGACTTTCTCTACGAGAGCGGGTTAATTACTGGTAGTGAGGCAGCTTTTGTGCAGTTTAAGTCAGCGTTTCGCATTCGACCCAGTGCTTTTCTTGATTACTTCTAAAGAAGAACGTGCTGCGGGCGAATTAGCGGGATGTGAGGAGAGAGGCAGGACAGGAGAGACTGCGAGACTATATGGGAGGGTGAGGCATGAAACAGCAATATGAAGAGGCCATTTTTGCGGGCGGGTGCTTTTGGTGTATGGTCGGACCCTTTGACATACTAGATGGAGTCTGTGAGGTGCGCTCTGGATATATTGGCGGACACGTCACAAACCCCACTTACACCGACGTCAAATCACAGACTTCCGGGCACTATGAAGCGGTGCGGATTACGTTTGACTCGCAGAAAATCACTTACGAGAAACTGCTACATGCGTTCTGGATGCAGATTGACCCGACAGACCCTAGCGGGCAGTTCCACGACCGCGGCCCGTCCTATCGCACTGCCATTTTCTATACCACTGAGGCGCAAAGGGACGCCGCCGAAGTCTCTAAACAAGCGCTGCAGGCGTCTGGCAGGTTTGCGGCGCCAATCGTCACCGAGATTCTCCCAACTGGCACCTTCTATCTGGCCGAAGACTATCACCAAGACTTCTATAAGCTTAACCCCGCGGATTACAAGGAAGATCGTTCCCGCTCAGGTCGCGACGCCTTTATTAAGCGACACTGGGGCGAGGACTACTTTAAGCTCTTTGAGTAGAGCCCTGCACATTCTTAACCCTTTTGCGCCTCCGCTCATACTCTACTACGAGTACATATAGAGGCGGCGATGATGTGAGAAGAAAGAAGTCGGGGCACTGGGCGCTGGCAGTGGACCGTGCATGTCATAGGTCAGGCGCGCAAGGGCAGAGGCTGTGCGCAGTCAAACTGGAGGCCGCGGTAAGTGTGGTCTAGCAGGTTTTAGTGCAGGACTTGTGGAATCTACCTACACACCTAGGAAGGTGGTTGCGGTGGTAGATATTAAGCTGCTTGACAAGATCGTCAATGAAACCGTGTCGCTCATCGAGGGAAGCAGGAACCGCATCTTTGAAATTGCTGACGGCGCGCGTAATGAATACTCGCGCCTTGAAGGACAGCTCAGGGACATCCGCGAGCAGGTGACCAAGTGCATACAACAAGTAGACGCAAAAGAGCGGGAAGCGCGGCTTAAGCGTATTCGCCTGATGGAAGTCAGCCGGGACTTTAAGTATCACACGGAAACCGACATCAAGCGTGCCTACGAAACCGCACAGGCCAGTCAGCTTGAGCTTGTGGTGCTGCAAGAGCACGAGAGGTCTTTACGCCTGCAGCGCGACAGCATCGAGAGGGCCCTGCGCAATTTAGAGGATACCGTGAAGAAGGCAGAGCAGTTAGTGTCGCAAGTAGGTGTGGCCACAGAAGTACTGCGGGGCAATCTCAAGGAGCTGAGCGGACAGCTAGATACGATGCAACAGAGGCAGTGGCTCGGACTCCGCATTATTCGCGCGCAGGAAGAGGAGAGGCGCAGGTTAGCGCGGGACATGCATGACGGTCCGGCGCAAATGTTAGCTAACGTTATGCTAAGGGCCGAGATTTGCGAGCGGCTGCTTGACGCCGACCTCGCCCAAGTCCGCGGTGAGCTGCGCTCCCTTAAGGAAGTAGTGCGCGGGAGCATCAAGGACATTCGCAAGGTCATCTTTGACCTGCGCCCCATGGCGCTAGACGACTTGGGCCTAGTGCCCGCGCTGAAGCGCTACATAAGCGATGTCAAAGAGCAAAGAGGGTTGTTAGTCGAGCTGTCAGTGCAGGGATTAGACCGGCGCATGCCTTCCGTAGTTGAAGTAGCCAGCTTTCGCATCGTGCAGGAAGGGCTAAATAACGTGCTGAAGCACGCCCGGGCTGCTAAGGTTCAAGTGAAGATTGAGTTCGGTAAGGATGCGCTGCTCATTTCGATAACCGATGATGGGCAAGGGTTCGCGGTGGATGAAGCCCTGACAGAGCGGGGGGAGCACTTCGGTTTGCTCAGTATGCGGGAGCGTGTGCAGTTGTTAGAGGGGACGTGCCAGATTGAGTCCGCGCCGGGACGGGGCGCAAGCATCATGGTGCGTCTGCCCATACGTGAAGGAGGCGAGAACGGTGGCGCTTAGGGTGCTTATCGCCGACGACCACAAGCTGTTTCGCGAGGGTCTAAGGCGCATACTGGAGCTTGACGGGGATTTTGAGGTCGTAGGCGAAGCGGCGACAGGTGAGCAGGCACTCACGCTACTCACGCGGGTGACGTGTGACCTCGTACTGATGGATATCAATATGCCTGAGCTTAACGGCGTCGCCGCTACTAAACGGATTAAAGCGGAGCATCCTGAAGTCGCTGTGCTGGTGCTATCGATTCACGATGACCGCGAATATCTCTTAGAGGCACTTAAGGCGGGAGCGGCGGGCTATCTGCTTAAGGATGTTGAACCGGCAACCCTGATGGAAGCCATGCGTACGGTAGCGCGGGGGGGCTCGATTGTGGCACCCGGCCTGACGGGGAAACTGGTACAGGAGTTAAACCGCCTAAACAATCCCTCTTCTACCCCTCCTAGCTCCACGTTGACGCCGCGAGAAATTGAGGTCTTAAGTCTAATGGCGCGGGGAATGAACAACGCCGCCATAGCGCGGGCCGCGTTCATTAGCGAACAGACCGTAAAGAACCATATTACGAGCATCCTGCGCAAACTAGACGTCACCGACCGCACCCAAGCGGTGATTGAGGGGGTAAAGCAGGGGCTCACAAAGATTCAGTAGCTGCTGATTGCGGCAGATCAAAAACTCGGCTCGCAAGAGCCGAGTTTGCTTTGTCGGGGTCCTAGTTACCTAGTACTGGAGTACTGCGTTGAAGTCTGAAAACTTAGGACTCGTAGCGGCTCCTAACAGTACCTCCGCCTCATGTGCAGGGAAGGGAGGGGGTGTAGACTAGGGGCAGAGGATGTTTCTACGGCTTGCAGCCTACGGCCTACGGCCTACAGCGGAAAGCGGAAAGCGGAAAGCGGAAAGCTATTCATCTCAACCTGAAGGGAGGGAAAAACATGAACCTAATTAAGAAAATGTTGCGCGACCAATCAGGACAAGGCATGGTGGAGTATGGGCTAATTATTGCGTTGATTGCCGTCGTTGTGATAGGTGCCGTTGGTTTCCTTGGCGAGGAAATCCTAGCAATATTCAACAGCATTGCAACGGCGCTACGAGGCACGCCAGCACCGTAACTGCACTTTGACACCCCCTCACCACTTAGCCCTACTTGCGGCACACAAGTAGGGCGCTTTTTTCAAAAAGGAGGCGAGTACGGCAATGCGGCGACAAAGCGAGAACGGCCAGGCATTAGTGGAGTTGGCGCTGGTATTGCCGATTCTGCTCTTGGTGCTTATGGCGATAGTGGACTTTGGGCGAGTGTTTCACGGGCATTTAGCCGTTACATCGGCGTCGCGCCAAGCCGTGCGCGAGGCGAGCTTAGGGCGCACGGACGCCGAGATTATCAGTGCGGCGCGGAGCGCGGCCGCTCCGCTGGCGCCGGAGCAGCTAGCGGTGACGGTTACGCCTGCCTTTTCCGCGCGTCAAGCAGGAACGTCCATAGAAGTTACGGTTACCTATTCCCTGCATATCATAACGCCGCTGATTCAGCCGTTTTTCCCGCAGCCATATCAAGTCATTGCAAGGGCGGTGGCAAGGCGCGAATGAAAAGGGAACGAGAACAAGGCGGAGTCGCTGTAATTGTACTTGTGGCCATGGCGGTGATGCTCGGGTTTGGCGCGGTGGTTGTTGACGGCGGCATGCTCTACCTTACGCAGACACGCCTGCAGAGCGCGGCAGATGTAGCCGCCTTAGCGGGTGCGCGCGTGCTAGCGACCCAAGGCGCGGCTGCCGCAGTCACGCAGGCTACCTCCGTCGCCCAAGCGAACGGCCTGAGTGCAGACCAAATCGAGGTAACCGTGCATTTGGCCACGCAGTCAGTGGCTGTAAGCGCTCGCCGTCTGGTCAGGCTTGGATTAGCCCGCATGCTTAATCATTCGGAGGCTCTAGTAGGCGCGTCCGCCGCTGCCGCCGCGCAGTCGGTCACGGCGCTGCGCGGTGCTGTGCCCTTAGGGGTCGTGTGGCGAGATTTTGTCTTTGGACAAGTCTATGATCTTAAAGTTGGCGGCGGAGCAGGTGAGGAAGGATGGTACGGCGCGCTGGACCTTGGCGTGCATGGAGGGGGGGCCTCGGAATATCGCGAGCATCTGACGCATGGTTGGGCGGGTCTGGTAAGTATCGGCGACGATGTGCCGCTAAAGAGCGGCAATATGTCCGGCCCCACGCGACAAGCCATTGGCAGTCGGCTCGATGGGTGCACCCACGTGCCGACGTGTACCTTTACGCAGTTTGTGCCAAATTGCTCGCGGCTGCTAATTGTCCTTGTGGTTACCCCGCCTCATAACGGTGTCGTCGAGGTGCTTGGGTTTGCGGGCTTTTTTATTGAAAGCCTCCCTGGCGACGGGAACCAGAGCTTTATTCGAGGACGTTTCGTCGAGTTTGTAGTTGAAGGTGAGGCTGGTTCCGCTAGCTTTTACGGGGCTAGGACGTTTAACCTTATACGATAAAAGCCCCGGCTGGGTGAGGAGGTTTAGTATGGATCGCACTAGCAAGCGGCTGTTGCTGTTGGCCGTAGTCTTAGCGTTAGCAGCAGGGCTTGGGATGTATTATTTTCTGGCCAGCTTAGAGCGCAAAGCAGTAATCGAACATACGGAAGAAGTGGTTGTGGCGCTTGTCAACATGCCCGCGCGCACTGCTGTGCGTGGGCAGATGGTGGCAGTAGTCCGCGTGCCGCAGGGCAGCCGACACCACGGCGCAACCGACAGCCTCGGTAATGTAGTCGGGCGTGTCACCACCGCTCCCCTGATTGCGGGTGAGCAGGTGCTCCTCGCACGCTTGCACGGGAGTGGCCAAGACACAGGCCTTGCCTTTGACCTTGCGGCAGGGTACCGTGCGCTCAGCGTCCACATTAATGAGCGCATAGCCGTGGCCTATCTCCTGCGCCCCGGAGATGCTGTCGACGTAGTGGTGTCCTACGAGCCCACGACCGGACAACGCGAGCCGCAATCGATCATTATGCTGCAAAACATCCAAGTTGTAGCCGTAGGTCCTGAAACTAGGCACGGTGCCCCCGCTCCTGCGGATGCTAAGACCATCACCTTGGCCGTCAATCCCGAGCAGGCGGAACGTTTAGTGTGGGCGGAGGATTACGGGAGCATTCGCTTGTTGCTGCGCGCGGTGACCGATAATCGCCATAGTACTACCGGCGGGGCGACGGAACGCACAGTGGTAGGTCCCCGATGAAGGACATGAGGACCACTCGCAGCGCAGGACTTACAGTTTTAATCGTCGACGACGCGTCCGACACGCGCAACAACGTGCGGCGTTTGCTTGGGCTGACACTGGGTATGGAAGTAGTGGGCGAGGCCGCTAACGCAGAAGACGCCATCAAAAAGATAGGACAGCTTTCACCCCAAGTCGTGCTGATGGATGTCAATATGCCAGGAATGGACGGTATTACGGCGACGGCGAGAATCACCTCCACCTATTCCGAGACCGTGGTCATCGTTATGTCGGTGCAGGGCGAAACCGAGTACGTGCGCAGGGCCATGATTGCGGGTGCCAAAGATTATCTGGTTAAGCCCTTTGGCGCGGATGAGCTAGTGGAGTGTATCCAAAAAGCCTGGGAGCGGGAGACTGCGCGCCGAGTGAAAGGCCAAGCGGCACATAGCATCGGCAAGCCGCACGGACAAGTCATCGCTGTGTTTAGTCCTAAGGGCGGAGTAGGTAAGACCACGCTCGCCGTCAATGTGGCTGTGGTTCTGGCGGCTGAGCGCAGGGCTCAAGTGTGCGTCGTGGATTTGTCGCTGCAGTTTGGCGACGTGTGTGTATTTCTCGGCCTAGTTCCTCGCCGCACGCTGAGTGACCTCGTGAGCGAGACTACACTTGACGCGAAGACCATAGCGCCGTACTTTATGCAGCATTCCTGCGGAGTTAAGGTTCTCCCCGCTCCCGTCAGTCCCGAATACGCGGAATACGTGGTACCTGAGCACATCCTGCGAGTCCTTTCGCTGTGCCGCACGCTCTTTGACTATGTAATCGTAGACATGGCGGCCTCGTTTGCCGACACCGCATTAGCGACCCTAGACGCGGCGGACAAGGTCTTGCTGATCGGCAACATGGACATGGCGTCGCTCAAAAACATGAAGGTTTCGCTGGAACTTATGCAGCGACTGGGCTACGGCCGCGAGAAGGTGTTTCTTATCCTGAACCAAGCGGGGTACGACTACGGCATTCGCTTTGGCGACCTCGAAGCCGCGCTCTCGCGCAAGGTAGATTTCTATATTCATCACGACGATATCCCGGCCATGCTGGCTGCTAATCGCGGCACCCCAATTGTGCTAGATCAACCCGACAGCAAATTAGCGAAACGCTTTCGCGAGCTAGTCAACGAACATCTCGCGCCAAAACAGCGAGGGGAGGAAGCGGTTAGCCTGTGGCGGCGCCGCCAAGCAAAGTAATGTCACTGCTTAAGCGATTAGAGAGTGGCACCGACCGACCTGCCCTACAGCCAGTCGGCAAGCGAGTGGCCGCTGGGCTGCCACACGACCCTGAACGAGCTTTGCTGAGTTCCATTCACCAGGCTATTGTCCGCGAGGTTAGGCCGGAACTACTGCATGACGCCGACAAAGAAGCGGAGCTTCAATCAAGCATTGCCGAAATCGCCGAAAGGTGTTTAAACGAAAGCGGCCTGATGATCAGCCGGCAAGACAGAT
The DNA here is from genome assembly GCA_018725205.1 of candidate division NPL-UPA2 bacterium. Lineage (GTDB taxonomy): Bacteria > Bacillota > UBA994 > UBA994 > UBA994 > UBA994. The sequence goes on along the minus strand of QLUB01000020.1, from coordinate 5,411 downwards.
TGCGCATCGTGCAGAAGCTTGCCGACGAAATTACCGGGTTTGGGCCCATTACCGCCTTGCTGAATGATGACCACGTTAGCGAAATCATGGTCAACAGCGCGCGTCAGGTCTTCGTAGAACGCAAGGGCAGGCTGGAAGCTTGCGATGTCGCCTTTCGCGATGACGCGCACGTCATTCAGGTGATCGAGAAAATCGTTGCGCCGCTTGGCCGCCGCATCGACGAGAGTTCTCCCATGGTGGACGCTAGGTTGCCTGACGGCTCGCGCGTTAACGCCATCATCCCGCCACTGGCCCTGCGGGGTCCGGCACTTACCATTCGTAAGTTTAGTCGCGACCCCTTAACCATTGATTCCCTGGTTGGCTTTGGCACCCTTAGCCCGAGTATGGCGAAGTTTCTTGAGGCCTGTGTTTTAGGTAGGCTTAACATTGTGGTCTCCGGCGGAACTGGCAGCGGGAAGACGACCACCCTAAACTGCCTTTCCTCATTTATACCGCCCGACGAGCGCATAGTCACAATCGAGGATGCTGCCGAGCTGCAGCTAAAACAGGAACATGTTGTCACCCTAGAGGCAAGGCCGCCAAACATAGAGGGCAAGGGAGCGGTAAGCATCAGGGACTTAGTACGCAACTCCCTGCGTATGCGCCCTAACCGCGTCGTCATTGGCGAAGTGCGGGGCGGCGAAGCGCTCGACATGCTGCAGGCGATGAACACCGGTCATGACGGGTCACTGACTACCGGGCATGCCAATACGCCGCGCGATATGCTGTCGCGCCTAGAAACAATGGTGCTGATGGCGGGGATGGATTTGCCGGTGCGCGCTATCCGCGAGCAAATAGCCTCGGCTATAGACGTAATTGTGCAACAGAGCCGGTTTCGCGACGGCAGCCGCAAAATTACTCACATCTGCGAGATTGTAGGCATGGAAGGTGACATAATTACCCTGCAGGACATCTTTCTGTACACGCAGGAGGGCAAAGATGCCGCAGGACGGGTGGCGGGGGAGTTTAAGCCCACCGGCATCAGGCCAAGTTTCTCTAAGAAATTGCTCGATTCGGGCATTCAATTGCCTGCCGACCTGTTTTTGCCGCGGGGGGGATAAGCGTGACGTTGGGGATTGCATTGCTGGTAACGGCAGCACTAGGGCTAATGGCGTGCGTCGGTGTACGTGTTTGGTTCGCGTGGCGACATCGCGTGTCGCTCAGGCTTAAGGGTTACAGTTTGGAGGGGCGCACAGAGCGGCCCGGAGTTGGAAAAGGCGGGTCCAAAGCGTTTGTCTCGCGCGTTTTCTTGGCGCGCTTCGCGCTCAGGCAGTTGGCTCTGCGCTACGAGCCGGTGCTGGAGCGGGCGGGTATTCCTTTGCGCGGCGAGGAGATGGCCGGGGCAATTGGCCTAAGTGCGGTTGTAGGGCTGATACTAGGGGTAGTTCTTGCCGGGGCGGTGGGTGGGTTGTGCGGTGGAATCGTCGGCTATCTCGCGCCGGGCTATGTCTTAAAGGCGCATTTGGCGAAGCGACTGCGCCTCGCCGAAGAACAGCTAGGGGATTTCTTAATCTTTGCCGCTAACGCGATGCGCGCGGGCAACAGCCTGATGCAGGCCCTAGAGCTTGCCGGGCGAGACCTCGCGCCGCCTATCAGCACGGAGATGCGGCGCACTTTGCGCGAAATCAGCCTCGGCGTAAACATGGATGATGCATGGCAAAACCTAGTCGCGCGCTTGCCAAGCGCCGACATGGATCTCGTGGCTACGGCGGTACTTATTCAGCGACAAGTTGGCGGCGACCTCGCCAGCGTGCTCGACAGCATCGCTGCCACCATTCGCGAGCGGCAGCGCATGACGGCTCAGGTGCGCACGCTCACGGCGCAGGGCAGGCTGTCAGGCATTGTTATCGCCTTGCTGCCTTTCCTGTTATTTGCGTTATTTAGTGTGATCAATCTGGAGTACGTTCGCTTGCTATGGACGGAGCCGCTGGGACTGATGATGCTAGGTATGGGCCTTGTGTCCCAAGTTCTTGGCATGGTGGTAATCAGTCGCATTATTCGCATTGACGTGTAAGGGAGGGGGAGACTATGGCGCTGCAGCTGGCTGTCCTAGTCGCGCTGCTTGTTTTCGTCGTGGCGCTGTTGGCTCTAAGCGTCTTGTTCCATGCGCGCCTGCGCGTAGAAAGGCGCCTGCTGGCGGTAACGGAGCTTAGACTAGAGCGTGCCGGAGACCAAAATGAGTCTCCGCTACAACGGCCGCTTAGCGAGCGCCTCGTCCTGCCGCTTGTACAAGCCTTGGGGCAGATGCTTGAGTCATGGGCACCGCAAGCACTTAAGACCGCGCTGGCCAAAAGGGTGCGTGCGGCAGGGATCGAGATAACGGCAGAGCAGTTTGCTGGGTGGTACATAGTAGCCAGTGCAACGGGGATGGGCCTTGGCTTATTACTTGGGTGGGCGCGGGGAGAGAATGCGTTGGGCTTAGCCCTATTCGGGGTCGTGGGTGCCGGTTTTGGTGCGTTTTTGCCGGAATTGCTGCTCAGGCAGCGCCAGACAGACAGGCGCACGCGCATTGTGCGCGCTCTGCCCGATGTTTTGGATCTACTCACTGTCAGCGTAAACGCGGGTCTGGGATTTGACAGCGCACTGATGAAGGTCACCGAAAAAATGAAAGGCCCCTTGCCGTCCGAGATGGGCCAAGTCCTGCATGAAATTAAAATGGGGGTCGCGCGCCGTGACGCGCTCAAAGCCTTAGCGGACAGGACCGGGGTAGAGGAATTGCGCGCGTTCGTGAGCACGATTATCCAAGCTGACCAGCTCGGCGTTAGTATCAGCAAGGTGCTTAGGCTGCAGTCAGAGGGGCTCAGGCAACGACGCAGACAGCGCGCCGAGGAAATGGCCTTAAAGGCCCCGGTCAAGATGCTGTTTCCGCTTGTTTTTTTCATTTTCCCCACATTGTTTATTGTGCTCTTGGGTCCGGCGGTGCTGCAAATGCTGGCTGGCCTTACTGGCATGTGAGTCTACTATGGCGACTGCACATGAGTCAAAAACCCTCTGCCTTACAGCCAAGCGAGCCGAGACATTTGTGGCGCGGTTCTTAGGGTTGATGTTTCGAGCCAGCCTGCCGTCCGGGCAGGGGCTGCTACTTACTCCTTGCCGCAGTGTGCACACGTGTTTTATGCGTTTTTCGCTGGACCTAGTATTTCTGGATGCAGAGTTTCGCGTCGTGGCAATCATTGAGCGACTTCCACCCTGGCACCTCACCATGCGGCAACGCCGCGCCCTGCATGTGCTTGAACTTGCGGCAGGGGAGGCAGAGCGCCTACGTTTGCGGTGTGGGGATAAAGTGTGTATTGGCTGATTTCCCGCTATGTCAGAGTGCCGATGCAGGACTCTTTGCCTAAACGGCGAATTCTTCGCTAGCATAACTTCGAGAGCTTAGGGAGGATGTAGTCGTATGCAGCAGGACGTGCAGGGCAACTCATGGAGGATTCTTGAAAACTACACGGGGTTGGTGACCATCGGGACGCTTATGGCACTTGCCGCCGGGACGATTAACGGCGTAGCCACCAACGCCATTGTCTTTGACCGGGTGTCGCATCTGACGGGGCGCGTCAATAACATGCTGCGGGACTTGTGGACTAACCCGTGGCACGGGTTATTAGTAGTAGGTATAATTTACATCTTTGTTCTTGGGACATTTCTGGGCGGCAAATTACTCCCACGCCTAGGGCTAACCCGCAGTCTCTTAGTGTCGATTGTCCCGCTTGTGCTGGTGTGCGTTTTGCTCTATGTTTCTCAGGTAACCGCCACCCCTAAAGACATGTACTTCCCTGTGCGCTACCTGATGGCCTATCTATTGGCTTTAGCTATGGGTCTGCAAAACTCCGTCACCAGCCAGACGCCGCTTGGGCGCACAACGCACTTTACCGGCGACCTTACGGATATGGGACTAGCGTTTGCTGGTCACAGGTGGCGGCAAGCCGGGTACATTTTTTCCAAGCACCTAGGGTTTGCCTGTGGGGGTTTCGCAGGTTTTCTGTTGAGCCGTTCCTTGGCTGAATACGTCGGTATTGCCTTGGCTACTGGGCTCTTGGTCGCGATAGTGCTTTTTGCTGCTCATCTGTCTCCGGCTCGCATTCACCCGTAAGACATGAATTTGCACACAAATTCATACATGGCGGTTATCGTTGTTGAGGGCGTAGTTGCGGCTGGCAAAACTGCTTTGGTTAAAGCCATAGAGCGGAGCAGAGAGTGGCAGGAGCGGTCGACCAAAGTGACAATTTCTGAACACTACACGGAGCGTGTTTTGGAGTTGACGCAGCCTACCATTGCGGATAGACAAAACCTACTGGTCGAGCACCTTAGTATAGCGCAAGCGCTGCACAAGCGATGGGCAGGTTCGCGGTTTAAAGGGAACAACGCGCTTGAGCCACTCATTGTCATGGAGCGTTTTCACCTCACCCATGCCGCGCAGGTGGGTGACTTTGCTCCTTTCCGGGAGTTTGACGCAGCACTCCGCGAGCTTGGGGGGAGGCTGATCCTCCTACATCACCCACCCGAGCTTCTGCTCCGGAATATAGTGGCGACTATGCCGAGTCGCCCACCCATGTGGGAGAAGTGGCTGCGCTCACTCGGCAGTGAAAAAGACATAGAGTCTTATTTTTCTCACTTGCAGCGCCAGAGCCTTGATTACTACGAGCAGAGCTGTCTAGACAAACAGCAATACCTCGCCTACAGCCTCTCGCCCGAGCAACTTGCCAAAAACACCTTGTTTTGAGTGACTTAGGTGACTTATCATAAAGCGTTGGTCCTTCGGGCACACTTCTCTTGCATCAAAAACAAGGAGGGACCTAATTTGCAGCTAACACAGAAAGAGCGCATGTATCTAACGGACGCCAAGCATCACGAAGAGTTGTGTATCGCTAAGTACAATCACTACACAGAGGCGGTTGCCGACCCGGAACTAAAGCAGATTTTTCAGCGTGCGGGACAGCAGGAAACCAATCACCTTCACACGGTGGAACAAATACTCCAAGGTCGTATTCCAGACACGACTTCACAATCGACACAGATGCAGGCACCACACGTGCCCGGCGGCGGTCCAACTCGCACCGTCCAAAGCAGCTCCATGACCGGGCGCTTAAGCGGCGCGGTGGGTACAGGGCAGAGCGCGCTGGGCATGGTCGCGAGCCATACCCAGTACACCGGTCAGGGAGGCCTTTCCGAGGAGCAAATCTGCAACGACTTGCTCACTACCGAGAAGGCGGTTTCCGACATGTACGACAGTGCCGTGTTTGAGTCAAGCAACCAGCAACTTCGTCAAACACTCAACCACATCCAAAAAGAAGAGCAAGACCATGCTTTTGCCATCTTCCAGTTTAGAAGAACGAAATCGCTCTTGCGATAGCTTAAGATAACGGAAAAAGACGAAA
>QLUB01000002.1 GCA_018725205.1 candidate division NPL-UPA2 bacterium | reverse complement strand
TGGGGACGTGTTGCCATCAACGGGCTCCTGCCTGGAAGCATCCAGCGGGGTCTGGCTGTCAACAGTACGCTAAATATGCATCTACGCTTTATCCCTTCAGTAACTGGTTCCGCTCGGATAAGGCTGTTTCGGCGCGATATGGCAGAAGTAGTGTACGAGGAACCAGTATTCTGGGCTACTGCCGGAATCGAAATCATTAGGACGTTCAGTCGCACCTTCCCTGGCGGCGACCAAAATTACTGGCTGTCTGTAGAAATTACAGATCCGATGGGCAATTTGCTTGATGTGATTTACACGACCCCCATCTTTCTAAGCTCTAATCCATAATGAAAGGGTGAGGATTATGCCAGACTCCCGCCCCCCAAAAACAAAAACGCTGCCAACGCTTTTCTTCATCCATCTGCTGCTTTTCCCGTTGGCTGTCCTTTTCTGGGGCATGGGCTATGTAAGCCTAGCGCATCATCGCTATCAGGGTGTCCTTTATGAGATTACTGCTTTGCTTGCGCCGCATCATTGGCATCAAGATGATATTTTTCCTAACCAACTATTTCACCTCGGTGCTAATGCACTTTTCGTGCCTGCGGTGGAGTACCCTGCCATAGGTGAGCCCATAGACATTAGGCGGGACCACCTTCTAATCTTCTGTCAAGGGACGCTGGAGGAGAACCTACGCGCCCGGCAGCCACCTGAGGCGGTCAGTAGACTAGTATGGGTCGAAGGAGTTGAGCACTCGGGGAACGAGTTGCCTACCCTCATCGCCTGGGGAGCGTCGGACGTGCAAGGATTCTGGACGCATGTTGGTTTTACCCCCGAGCCCCGCTCCTTCCGAGGGCTGGCGAGGTTCTCGCAGCGAATTTACAATATTGGCGATTTATGGTTGGTATTCTATAATTTTCAAGACAAGTCCGGCGTCTACTTACGTCCTGATTATCATGGCATAATGCACACAACAAGTCCGCATCCCGCATCTGTTTGGCTTCTCGGCTCACTTCAGAGGGTGTCGTGGGGGTGGGAAGGTGAAAGGCTGAGCTCGACAGATATTTTAGAGCGACTTCGCCCTTACCAACCAGGGGTTATGCCTATCGGGTACCGTTTAAGGGTCCTGCGTGCCGCACCTAATGATCTCGAGATTTTTTGGCCGCTGTGGCCATTCCCAGCGCCAACAGGCGGAAGCGGTATATGGGAGTACAGTTGGATGGTTCTAGTTCCTTTGCAGGTGGTCGTGACCCCCTATCGCTACCTCTTCTACCTGCCGTTGGTGCTGGCACCCCGCATATTGGTTTGGCCCGTGGCCGTACTTTGGGCGCTTCTGCTATTGGGAAGCTGGGTCTGGTGCTTTGCCCTCTGGCGCAGGCTGGCGGGCCAATCCCAATGTCATTAACCTAGCCCAACTTTCGACCGGTCCCCTCCAAAACACGCGGGAAACGGCTAGTTTTGAGTCAAAGACCATTGATAGCGCTAGGTCCATATTCGCAAAAGTGAAAATGTAGTGACCTAATAGTTAAAATAGTTGGGTAAGCCATTCCATATGGCCCAAGGCAAAGAATGGTCATGCCCTTGGGTTCTTTGGAGTTGCCTCAAAGTCAGTGGAAGGCGTTGGCGGCGTGTCTGGAGCGAAAGCTCTCTGGACAGGAAACACTGTTGCCCGATGACCCGGCTATTGAAGCAGTGGCCTTAAGGGCGATTGACCAGTACAAGGTAGTTGAGCAAAAGCGGGAGGACAAGGAGGTTCGCCAAGAGCAGCAGCAATTAATGACTGTGGACGTGAGCACTCTCGCTACCTCTCATCATCGTTCTCTGGGCCCTGAGCTAGTGGCGCAGAAGGCTTGGGAGCAGTTGAACATGAATCAGATCCTGAGTAAGTGTGGATTTAGTCCTAAGGAACAGGCTCTGACGGAAGCGGTGGTGGCTGCTCGACTAATAGAACCCGGTAGTGACTTGGGAACTTGGCGGTGGTTAACGCAACGCACTTCTTTGACAGAAATGCTCTCGGTTAACCTTGCGGATATCGGTAAGGATGCTATCTATGAGATTGCTGATCGCCTGTTGTTAAGCAAGCTACAGATTGAGACGGCTCTCTACCAAGAGGAAAAGCGGCAGTTTGCCAAGGGCGAACCCAGTGTCTACCTCTACGACTTGACCAATACATATTTTGCAGGACAGTGTACCCTGTTTTCAGGATACACCCCCTTTGCTAGCCCCTATTAAGCCAACCCTCATCACGGACAGGGGCATTGCCACAAAGGGCAATTTAGCTTTACTCAAAGAGAAGGGTTACCCGTATACCGTTATTGAACGGCGCCAAGCAGAGCGAGATTTTACGAAAGAGTTTATGTCCCTTGACTCCTTTAGCCGTCTGAAGGAAGGTCGTTTTATAGAGGAGTTGGAGTCTGCGGCCCGTTCCGTCGCTAAAGGGTCTCTCAAGCGCAAGGAGAAGGTTTGGCAGCGTGTTGGTCGTATTCATGAGAAGTACCCCTCCGTGGCCAAGTACTATACCATCACCGCCAAGGAAGATGGAAACGACGTGTTGTCTTTAGAGTGGTCACTCAAGGAAGAGGTTCGCAGTACCCGCGAGATACTGACGGGCTGTTATGTCATTGAAAGCACACATCAGGAACTAACTGCCGCGGAAATTTGGCAGATGTACATGACTATTTTGCAGGTGGAATCGGCATTCCGCACCCTAAAGAGCGATCTTGGCCTGCGTCCTATTCATCACATCAGGCTCTCCGGCACACCGGAAGCAGCCCACCAGGATATTTACCACAAACTAGACATTAAGCAGTTGCCGTGCAAGCAAGTATCCTACGTGGCAACTAGATTGTAGTGACCAACACGAAAGCGAAAACCCTGTGTTTGCTGGATCTTTCGCCTGTCTAGCCGAAAGTTGGGCTAAAACAGAACCGTTAGCGAACCAGAGCTAAGTCACGGAGTGTCACCCCGAGCGGGCGACACTCCGTTGCTTTGCTTATAGTCCGATCTCGGAAGCCACATCCTGCATCGCGGCGAGCGCGAGACTCACAAATTCCCTTAGAGTTAACCCCAGTTCCTCGCAGGAGGCGATAGCCTCGCGGTTAGCGCCACGGGCAAAGCTCTTTTCGCCGTAGCGGTTTAAGATGAAATCGGCGTCAATGCTGGCTATCTTCTTGCTCGGATGAATTAGTACTCCTGCTACAATTAGTCCGGTGACCGGGTCACTGCAGTAAAGAGCCTTATCGAGCGGCGTTTCGCGTGGGATGCCGTGCGCCTCGTTGTGGACGAGCACGGCCTGCACCAGATCTCTTGGGAGCTTTAGCTCCGCTAACATCTCTGCGCCTAACTTACTGTGCTCTGCCGGGAGTTCCGCTGTGTGGTCATAGTCGATATCGTGCAACAAGCCCGTGAGCTGCCAAAGTGAAACATCTTCACCGGCGCGTTCAGCTAAAGCACCCATAACCGCTGCTACAGCCACCATATGCTTAATAAGATTCTTGTTTGTTACATGCGATTTAACTAAGGCCAACGCTTCCGCACCAGTCACGGCGAGCCCTCCTCGATGACGCTAGATAAAGATGGGAGCAAATACTAAAGCTACAATCGCCATCAGCTTAATTAAGATGTTAATGGACGGGCCGGAGGTATCCTTGAATGGATCACCGACCGTGTCTCCTACTACCGCAGCTTGATGCGTCGTAGTACCCTTACCGCCGTACTCTCCGCCTTCAATAAACTTTTTGGCGTTATCCCAGGCCCCACCGGCGTTAGACATCATCACGGCCATTAGGAACCCGGTCACAACTGAGCCGGCCAACAGACCGCCTAACGCTTCCTTGCCCAATAGCAGCCCGACGACGATTGGCATAACAACGGCTAATAAACCCGGCACAATCATTTCCCGCAGTGCTGCAGTGGTGCTAATGTCTACGCAGCGGGCGTAGTCAGGGCGAGCTGTGCCCTCCATAATTCCTTTGATTTCCTTAAACTGACGGCGCACCTCGCCGATCATCTGGAAAGCGGCTTTGCCCACTGCCTGCATCGCCAAGGCAGAGAAAAGGAAAGGTAGCATGCCCCCGAGAAATAGCCCAATAATCACTCTATGGTTCAGTAAATCGATAGTCGTGAGCCCTACGGCCGTAGCGTAGGCAGAGAACAAAGCTAAGGCCGTGAGCGCAGCCGAGCCAATGGCAAATCCTTTGCCAATAGCGGCCGTGGTGTTGCCTACAGCGTCAAGCTTGTCCGTAATCTTGCGTACGGCTTTATCCAAGTGCGCCATCTCCGCGATGCCGCCGGCGTTATCCGCAATGGGCCCGTAGGCGTCTACAGCCACAATGATGCCTGTAGTGGCCAACATGCCCACGGCGGCGATAGCTATGCCGTAGAGCCCCGCAAAGTGGACGGAAACAAAGATGGCGGCGACAATCGCGATAACCGGGAGGGCAGTGCTCATCATACCTACGGCGAGACCGGTAATAATGTTAGTCGCAGGGCCGGTCTGCGAGGCGGCGGCGATACTTTGCACGGGCGGCTTATCGCCTGAGGTGTAGTATTCAGTAATTTGCCCGATGGCCACGCCACCCACCAAACCAGCGACTATGGCGTAGAACACACCTATGTCGATGCCGAGAACATTTACCAGGCCAAAGGCACCGGCTATGGTGAGCGCACCAGCGGCATAAGTGCCGTTAGAAAGGGCTTGTTGTACGTTAGCGCCCTCTTTAGCGGAAACGAAACGCGAGCCGATAATCGATGCCACAATGCCCACCGCTGCTAAACCGAGCGGCAAAACAACTGCAGCCCAAGCGTTTTGGAGCGCGACGGCTCCAAGCGCCATTGCGGCGATGATCGAGCCTACGTAAGATTCAAAGAGGTCTGCGCCCATGCCCGCAACGTCTCCTACATTGTCGCCTACGTTGTCGGCAATGACGGCGGGGTTGCGCGGGTCATCTTCGGGGATGCCAGCTTCTATTTTGCCTACCAAGTCGGCACCGACGTCAGCAGCTTTAGTATAAATGCCTCCGCCCACGCGCGCGAACAAGGCAATCGAGCTAGCGCCCAAGGCGAAGCCGTTAATCATGCCCACCAGAATGCTAAGGTCGGTCACACCACTAACGGCGCGAAACGCCATGTACAGCGTGCTGACGCCAAAGAGCCCCAGCCCTACCACCGACATGCCCATGACGGCACCGCCGGAGAAAGCGATCGCCAAAGCTTGGTTAGTGCCAAAGCGCGCCGCAGCCGCAGTGCGCACGTTAGCGCGCGTAGCCACAGTCATGCCAATAAAGCCAGCCAGCACGGAGCTTAGTGCGCCCGCCAAAAATGAGACCGCCGTCCAGACATCGATGGCGACCACAATGATGGCGAACAGCGCGACTACAAAGACGGCCAACGCCCTGTACTCACGGCGCAAAAACGCCATCGCGCCCTCGTGGATAGCAGCGGCGATTTCCTGCATTCTGGGCGTGCCAGCATCCTGTCGAGTGACATAATTAGTTAAGTAAAGCGCAAAAAAAAGTGCTAATAGTCCCGCGACAGGTGACAGCCACAATAATAAGTCCGCGAAAAATAAGTCCGCCAAAATAATGCCCCCTTATACTACTACTTTGAGAAGGGGCGGATACACCTTGCCGGTGAATCTGCCCCCAACTATAGAACTATTAGGAGAGGCCGATGCCGCAGGCTTACTGCAGAACGGCAATTGCGAGCGACAAAACCATAAAGGCAATGCCTAGGCCAACCGTAAGCTTGCCGAAAAAGGCGTCCATGTTCTTCTTACGCCCAAACAAAGCTTCCGCGCCCCCGGAAATCGCTCCAAGCCCCGCGGCACGACCGCTCTGCATCACGATTGATAGGATAACCCCTATAGCCACCAAGGCTTGAACAATCTTCAAAGCAGTGAGCATTATGCCCCTACCTCCCCTCGCATCAACTCCACTGATTCTAGCATACGCACAACGCGTTTACAACAAGCGCGCTGCCTAAGCGAGGTTGTAGAAGGCGGCCTTGCCGGGGTACAACGCTACAGCTCCGAGTTCTTCCTCGATGCGCAGCAGCTGATTGTACTTGGCCACGCGGTCAGTGCGCGATGGAGCGCCGGTCTTGATCTGTCCGGCATTAGTAGCCACAGCTAAATCGGCGATGGTCGTGTCCTCGGTTTCACCGCTGCGGTGTGAAATCACTGCCGTCCATCCCGCGCGTTTGGCCATTTCAATTGCGTCCAGCGTCTCCGTGAGCGTGCCGATTTGGTTGAGTTTTATCAGCACTGAGTTGACGGCACGCTCCTTAATCGCGCGCGCGATGCGCTCTGTATTCGTCACCAAGAGGTCGTCGCCTACGATTTGCACTTTGTCGCCGAGCCGCTGTCTGAGCAGTTTCCAGCCTTCCCAGTCTTCTTCGGCCAAGCCGTCTTCAATAGATATGATTGGGTACTTATCGACTAAGCCTGCATACCAGTCGACCATGGCTGACGCCGTCTTTAGCTGCTTTCCCCGCTCCATCACATAATGACCGTCCTTATAGAACTCGGTGGCAGCGGCGTCGAGCGCGATGGCCAGGTCTGTGCCCGGAACGTATCCGGCAGTCTTGATCGCGTCGACGAGCAGTGACAAGGCTTCCTCATTAGATGCTAAGTGCGGCGCGAAGCCGCCCTCGTCGCCTACAGCCGTGCTGTAGCCTCGCTGTTTGAGCACTTTTTTTAGGTGATGAAACACTTCCGTGCCCATGCGCAGAGCCTCAGAAAAGCTCGCGGCACCAATCGGCATCACCATAAACTCCTGTATGTCGACGTTGTTGTCGGCGTGCTTACCGCCGTTAATTACGTTGAGCATCGGCACGGGCAGGACGCGGGCATTAACCCCGCCCACGTATTGGAACAAGGACAAGCCGGCGTGCGCCGCTGCCGCCTTTGCCACGGCCAGGGATACTGCCAGCATGGCATTTGCACCGAGCCTACTCTTATTGGGCGTGCCGTCGAGCTCGACAAGCAGCTCGTCAACGCCCGGTTGGTTAAGTGCGCTCAAGCCAATCAGAGCTTCCGCAATCTCCCCGTTGACGTGATCCACCGCGCGCGTAACTCCTTGCCCTAAGAAACGAGTTTTGTCCCCGTCTCTAAGCTCTACGGCTTCAAATTGCCCGGTTGACGCGCCGGAAGGCGCAATGGCCCGGCCCACGATGCCGTTCTCTAGGACTACTTCCGCTTCCACCGTCGGATTCCCGCGGGAATCCAGCACCTCTCGCGCTAAAACTTCTGCAATAATGCTCATTCCATTGTACCTCCCATGATTAAGGATTCCCCCGTCATAGCTGCGGGTTGCTCAAGTCCCAGCAAGGCAAGGACAGTCGGGGCTACATCCGCTAGGACTCCTGTTGTGCGCAAACTCACGGTGTGAAACGGCGACACCACAACGCACGCCACTTCGTTAAGGGTATGCGCGGTCAGCGGCTGCCCTTGCTCGTTCTGCATGCTCTCGGCGTTCCCGTGGTCAGCGGTAATGACCAGCGCGCCTCCTTCCGCCAACACCGCGGACACGACCTGTCCGAGCGCTACGTCTACGGCCTTAGCCGCCGTACAAGCTGCCTCGTACACGCCCGTGTGGCCCACCATATCGAGGTTGGCAAAGTTAAGCACCATTAGTTGATACCCCTCTTTGACCTTCTCCACAAAGGCCTCGGCCAGTTTAGGTGCGCTCATAGCGGGAGCAAGGTCATAGGTGGCGACTTTTGGGGAAGGTATTAAGATGCGATCCTCGCCTAGGTATGGCGTTTCCGTGCCGCCATTGAGAAAGAAGGTCACGTGTGCGTACTTTTCTGTCTCGGCCATGCGCAACTGCTTGAACCCCGCGTGGCTGACTACCTCTCCTAATGTAGAGTATAGGTCTTGTGGTGCAAACAAATACGGGTAGGCAAAGTCCTCATGGTAGCGGGTGAAAGTGAGGATACTGACCTCGCGCTCGCCAATACTTTGCACAATCTGCCGCATGCGATCGGCGCGAAAGTTAAAGCACAACACGCCGTCTCCGTCGCGTAGCAGGCCGTGCTGACCGCTTCCCGCTAACAACATGGGGGGAATGAACTCGTCGGTGATACCGGCTGCGTACTTGGCGTCCACGGCGCTGCTGGCAAGGGCAACAGACTCGCCCACACCTTCCGTCATCGCGCCGAAAGCAAGCGCGGTGCGCTCCCAACGCTTGTCCCTGTCCATACCGTAGTAACGACCCATGACGGTAGCAATTTGCCCACACCCTAACTCTCCCAGAAAGTTTTCCATGTCGCGCAGGAAGGCAACGCCGGAGGTGGGCGAAACATCTCTCCCGTCTAGCTGCAAGTGCAGGTAGACTTCTAGAGCGGCGAGCTTACACTCCTGCAGCACGGCTTTCAGGTGGTCGATATGACTGTGAACCCCGCCGTCAGAGAGCAGGCCAAACAAGTGGAGTCGCCCGCCTCTGCTCTGCAAGGCACGGCAAAGCCTTACCCATTCAGGATGATGGCGAAGCTCGCCACGGCTGAGCGCGGCTTGAATGCGCACTAGGTCTTGGTAGACGACTCGGCCCGCGCCAATATTAAGGTGCCCGACGTTGCTGTCGCCCATTTGCCCTTCCATGAGGCCTACCGCCGTGCCGGAGCAAGCAAGGCGGGCTGACGGGTGGGAGGCCAGCAACTGAGTAAGGATGGGCATATTGCCGCTTAGGGCATTGCCGCGAGTCTCGTCGCTTAGGCCCCATCCATCTAGAATTACAAGGGCTACTTGTTTGTACATAGATACCCCTGCGCGGCACCAAGTACCACAGCGGCAAACGCCTGTGCGTTCAGGCTCGCGCCGCCGACCAAAGCACCGTCAATCTCGCTTTGGGCGGTAAAATCCGCAATGTTTTCATGTCCCACACTGCCGCCGTACAGCATCCTAAAGGTACCTCTAGGGATACCTCGCTTCTCGCACAGCCATTCTCGCACAGCCGCAAGCATAGCGTTAGCATCCCGCGCTGTCGCGGCGAGCCCTGTGCCGATGGCCCATACGGGCTCGTAAGCAAGGACGAAACCAGCCCCAACCGGCAACATGCTTAAGCCCCGTTCTATTTGCCCCAGCACAAAGCTCTCGCTGTCTCCCGCTGCGCGTACTTCCCCGCTTTCCCCCACACAGAGCACAGGGGTAAGGTCATGGCCCACTGCCGCAAACACTTTGCGCGCGACAAACCCGTCATCTTCTGACAGGTGCTGCCGGCGCTCGGAATGGCCTACGAGCACATAGGCACAGCCGATGTCGCGCACCATAGCCATAGAAACTTCGCCGGTAAACGCGCCCTTGTCTGAGGGGAAGCCGTTTTGGGCACCAAGTCGAATTTTTGATCCTGTTAAGAGCTGGCCCACTTGCTGGAGAGCGGTAAATGGTGGGCAGAGCACGACTTCGCACATCTCGGGAGTGCGAAGCGCATACACGAGTTCACGCGTCAGCGCGCCGCTCGCCGCAAGCTGCCCGTTCATCTTCCAGTTGCCAATCACCAGAGGCTTATGTGCACTACTCACCTTACCCATGCCTGTCAGTCAGCGCGGCGACGCCCGGCAATACCTTCCCCTCCAAAAACTCTAGGGAGGCCCCTCCCCCGGTTGAAATGTGGGTCATGCGCGAGGCCAGACCGGATTGCTCGACGGCAGCGGCGCTGTCTCCTCCGCCCACAATGGTTACGGCCTGCGATGCGGCCAGCGCCTCGGCTACGCCAAACGTGCCCACGGCGAAAACCGGGTTCTCAAACACGCCCATGGGCCCATTCCACAGCACAAGTCTGGCCGCGGCAATGACAGAAGCGAAAAGGTCTCCCGTCGCGGGGCCGATGTCGACTATGGCGCCGTCCACGGGAATAGCGTCCAGCCCGACGATTTCGCCTTCTTCCGCGTTAATGTCCGTGGCCACCACTACATCTATCGGCAGGTGCACAGCTACCTTGCTGCGCTCGGCTAGGTCGAGCAGCTCGGCGGCAAGCTCTACTTGCGACGGCTCATAGAGGGACTTGCCTACATCCACGCCACATGCTTTAAGGAAGGTGTTGGCCATGCCGCCGCCGATAATCAGGCTGTCCACGCGCGTGAGCAGTGTTTCGACGACCTTTATTTTGTCCGAGACCTTTTTGCCTCCCAGTATGGCGACGAATGGGCGCCGCGGACTCTCGAGCGCGCCGCCGAGAAAGTCTAACTCTTTGCTCATCAGAAAACCTGCAGCCGCAGGCTGAATTAGCGCCGGTACGCCTGAGACACTGGCATGAGCGCGATGAGCAGCTCCGAAAGCATCGTTCACGTAGACGTCTGCCAGTCGCGCTAAGGCCTCTGCAAACTCCGGGGAATTTTTCTCTTCTGCTGCGTGAAAGCGCAGGTTCTCAAGCATTACGATTTCCCCAGGCTTAAGCGCGGCGACTTTTGCCTCTACTTCCGGTCCAATACAATCTGAAAGAGTCGGCACCTCAGTCTCCAGCAACTCCGATAGCCTCCGCGCTGCCGGCGCTACACTGTAGCGAGCCTCAAACCCGCCTTTAGGGCGCCCGAGGTGACTCGCCAAAACCACTTTCGCCGCATGCTCACGCAAGTAGCGAAGCGTGGGCAGTGCGGCTCGAATACGGGTGTCGTCGGTGATCGCGCCGTTGTCGTCAAGTGGCACGTTAAAGTCTACCCGCACAAACACGCGCTTGTTGTTAACGTCAATGTCCTTTAACATGAGTTTTTCCATGTGTCCACCTACTGCATGTGGCGTGCGATAAGCGACAGCACATCCACCATGCGGCAAGAATATCCCCACTCGTTGTCGTACCAGCTGCACACCTTGACTAAGGTATCACCAATCACCTGCGTCAGTTCGAGGTCGACGATGGATGAACGAGTGTCCCCCAAGTAGTCAATTGAAACAAGCGGTTCGTCGCTAACACCAAGAATACCCGCCATGGGACCTGCAGCCGCCCTGCGAAAAGCTTCGTTAACTTGTTCTTTGGTGGTAGGTTTAGCGGTTTCCACCGTTAAGTCAACTATTGAGACCGTGGTCGTAGGTACGCGCAGAGCAAAGCCGTTAAGCTTTCCCTTTAACTCAGGCAGCACTAATCCAATGGCCTTAGCAGCACCTGTGCTCGTGGGAATGATAGATTGACCGGCGGTGCGCGCGCGGCGCAAGTCGGAGTGCACCTGGTCAAGTATACTCTGGTCGTTGGTGAAAGCATGCACCGTGTTCATAAGCCCTTTAACGATGCCAAACTCCTCGTGCAGTACCTTGGCTATGGGGCCCAAACCGTTGGTGGTGCAGGATGCGTTCGAGATAATGTGGTGGTCTTCATGGCGGTACATATTTTCGTTACAGCCAAGCACAATGGTGATGTCCTCGCCTGTAGCGGGCGAGCTGATTAGCACTTTCTTAGCACCGGCTAGCAGATGTTTCCCGGCTGTATCGCGCTCCTTAAACTTACCCGTGCATTCGACGACGACGTCGACTTCTAGCTCCCGCCAGGGCAGACGGGTAGGATCCTTTTCTGCCGTGACGCGAATGGTCTTGCCATCTACGCTAAAGCCCGCGGGAGTCACTTCTACTTGGGCCGCAAAGCGACCGTAGTTTGAGTCATACTGCAGGAGATGGGCGAGTGCTTTCGGGGGAGCAAGGTCGTTGATGGCGACGACGGTGATATCTTGCCGGGCGTGGGCAATGCGGAACACCTGACGGCCAATGCGTCCAAAACCATTAATTGCGATTTTCATGAACACCCTCCTTGTGTTGGATACTTGCACCACAGAGGCACAGAGAAATATTCAGCGCTTAATTTCTCCCGCGCAGAGCTTTTCCGACGATAGGAAATGCCGAAGCTACCATGCTTAAGTAGTCGCATCCCAGTTCAAGAAAACGAGCTGAGTAGACGGGGTCAGCCGCTAACTCGCCGCAGACACCGACTTCACGCCCCTGCTGCTTGGCGGCACGCAAAGAGAAGGCAATCAGGCGAAACATGGCCTCGGCCTTGTCCGGCAAATGCATTTCGCCGGCGCGGTCGCAGGCGTACACGTATGCCGCTAAGTCGTTAGTGCCAAGGCTAAAGAAGTCGGACACCCCCGTTAGTTCCTCCGCCATCAGCAGCGCGGCGGGTGTCTCGAGCATCGCGCCGAGCTTAAGGTGTGAAGCACCAAGCTCGCTAAGCACGGTTCTCACCTCCGCCATTTCGTGGGCACTAATCACCATCGGAACCATAATGCTGAGCGGTCCGTGTGCAGAAGCTACCAGCAGTGCCCTGACTTGCCGTTCTAGGATATCGCGGCGCCGCAAGAGGACCCGCACGCCTCGCTCCCCTAGCATGGGGTTCGGCTCCTTATCTAACGTCAACCCAGCTATAGGTTTGTCAGAGCCCAAGTCCAGCAGGCGGAAGATGACAGGCCTGCCCGCAGCCGCTTTGACTGCGGCGACATAGTGCTCTTCTTCGTACTCAACGGCAGGAATCCCACCCAACTGCAGGTAGAGAAATTCCGTCCGGAAAAGCCCCACCCCTTTGTACCCCTGTGCTGCGGCAATATCCCGGGCGGAGGCAGCATTAAGCCACAACGGGTAGGGGGTGTAGTCCATATGCTGCAGAGTGAAGCTTCGCTCCCCTGCCCAGATCTGACCGGAAGCGCCGTCTATGCTGATAAGTTGCCCCTGCCAATACGTTATATCGAAGGCCACGCCAGCCACCAGCGGTAAGCCTACGGTGCGGGCCAATATCGCGAGGTGCGAGGTGAAAGCCAAGGATTCGCGCAAGATAATGCCGCGCGCTCCGGCACCATACGCCTCGTACAACCCTAGCGGGGTAAGCGAATCGGCCAGCAATATGCCGCCGTAATTGCCCTCGTCCTTCATTACTAAGAGCTCCTGCACGAGAGCGCGCAAGTCTTGGGCACGCTGCCGCAGGTAAGGGTGGCGAGCGCCGTCAAGGAGCCTGGCTTGGTGCTCACAGGCCTCAGTAATGGCCTCGCCTACCGTCCGCCCCTTAGTTACGTCCCCCTCTATGGCCTCCCGCAGTTCCGGGTCCTCAAGCAGCGCTAGATAAACGAGTGCCAGGTCGCGTGCGGTTGCAGGCAGGCTAGAGTCCTCCGCCCACCGCTCGTAGCGCCGCTTGGCCGCGCTATAAACATGCTCGACGCTTACCGCCGCCTGTCGCCGCGTTGACGGTCGATAGGCCACTCCACACGCGGTGCCCCCCGCGACACCAATTCCTTCTGCCATTAACACTGCCGTTCGCCAAACCCTTCTTCGATAAACTGCACAACTGCGCCTAACGCCGCATCCACGTCGCCGCTACCCCGCACGGTAACAAGCACACGATCCCCTGTTGTCAGCTCCCACCCCGTAAGGGCTAGAATGTTAGCCGCAGAGAGCGTATCGTCGCCATGCGATAGCCGTACGTCCATGTTGAGTTGGCTGCAGAGCTCCCGCAAGCGGGCGAAGGGCCTAAAGTGTAGAACTTCGTTAGATATCACCGCGAAACGCTGCGCCTCTTTCACTTGAGCTCATCCCCTCCCCTAAACCCGTGTCTTTTCGCTACCGCTTCCAGTTTGCGTAGCCGATGATTAACCGCGCTTTTACTAAGCGGCGGGGTAAAGTAAAGACTTAGTTCCGCTAGGCTAGCCTCGGGGTACCGCGTGCGCAGGGCCGCAGCCTCCTGCAGTGGCTCAGGCAGACTAGTGATGCCAATAGTCTTGTCGATAAACCTAATCGCATCTGCCTGTCGCCAGGATGTCTGCATGGTTTTATTGAGGTTGGCAGTTTCGGCGTTGACTAGCCTGTTTACTTGATTGCGCATGGATTTACGTACCCGTGCTTCTTCTACCCTGAGCAGCGAAGCGTGCGCTCCAGCAAGGTTCAGGAAATCTACGATCTGCTCGCCTTCCTTGAGATACACCACAAGCAGCTCCTTGCGCCTGATGGTGCGCGGTACAAGCTGGCATCTCTCCATCACTGCGCAAAGGTACTCTGCTTGTGCTTCGGACTCCGTCACCATTTCGAGGTGATACGATACGCGATTCGGATCGGTAATCGTGCCGGATATGATAAACGCGCCACGCAGATACGCCCTGAGGCAACAGTCCACAGCCTGCTCGGACTCTACTATCGGTCCAAGTTGGGTCAAATGAATGCGCCGGTTACCGACGTCCCACAGTCCCACCGCCATGAGCACTTCCTCGGCATGCGGGCAAAAAATAAGGTACATGCGGTTCTTGCGAAACGCCGACCTACGCCTAATAAACACCCTCGCCTCCGGCTGATGCTCCTTGACTAGGCGCAAGATAAGTCTAGCTACTCCGGGGCTTTGAGTAGCGATGTTTAAGCCTAGGCTACCGCCGCGAGATAACTGCAAGGTGGCGTGTTGTCTGATGATCGCTACTAGCTCGGCGCGGCGACAGCAGGCCTCCTCGTCAATCACTCTTACGAGCTCGCTCTTGACGGCTTCGGTAAATGTCACTTTGCACCTCCCGCGTGAACGCCTTCACTTACTATTCCACTTGCGCTTCTCTTTCCCTGCAGGAGGACGCTATGCTGCGGGCGGTCGCGGCACGAAGGTCAAAGTTGTCATATGGGACGACAGGCCCATCCTTACAGATGAGCCTGTCGTCCCGGCTGCCTAAGCCCGTGGGGAGAATGTTCTGCAATCGGTATCCTTGCTGCTACGAGCATTAGGCGACTGCACCTCAATCTCCTTGGCGCTACAGTGACTGGTGTTCACGTGATAACGACATGTGTTCACCACACACTTTACCCCCGAGAGATGACGACTGGTTCCATCCACGTTCATTACATTCACCCCCTTTGTTGCATGCTGTGTTTAGTATGCGTCAAGGGGCAAGATTCATGCCAGAACTCACCATGGTCATTATAGCATTTCTGGCAGAGCAAGACACCTAAAGGGCGCGCCTATCTTAGTGCCACTGTCTAGTAATTCGCCTC
The DNA here is from genome assembly GCA_018725205.1 of candidate division NPL-UPA2 bacterium. GTDB lineage: Bacteria > Bacillota > UBA994 > UBA994 > UBA994 > UBA994. Next base: position 19,759 of record QLUB01000002.1, on the reverse strand, counting down.
TAGAAATAGTACAATCACAAAAAAGCACGCATTCAGGGGGATACGCATGGAGCTATGGCGGCGCAACTTGCTAGTGCTGTGGGTGGGAACCGTCTTTGCAGGCATATCCTTCTCTTTAGTCAGCCCGTTTTTGCCCATGCTGCTTAAAGATGTGGGCGTGGTCGAGAACTTAGAAGTCTGGTCGGGCTGGGCTTTTGCCGCTACCTTTTACACCAGCGCCTTGATGGCGCCGCTATGGGGATCCTTAGCGGACAAGTATGGGCGCAGGTTGCAGCTAGTACGGGCGGGCATGGGGATTGGCGCGACCTACATTTTGCTGTCATTTGCCACCAACGGATGGCAAGTTATTTTCCTCCGCTTGCTTTTGGGTTTATTTAATGGGTTTATCCCTACAGCTATTGCCATGGTCGCAGTGAACACACCGGAAGAACATATGGGCCCGGCGCTCGGTGTTATCCAAAGCGGAGGCGCCTTTGGTTCGGTCATCGGCCCGCTGGTTGGCGGCTACATGAGCTATTTTTTGGGCATCCAGCAAACCTTGATGCTCGCTGGAATGAGCCTCTTTGTGGCGACCATGTTTACGGTGATGTTCACTAACGAGACTCACAAGGGCGATCGCTCCCTGAAGCGCGATGTGCTCGATGACATACGGCAGTCACTAAGCAAACCTTTCTTGGTGCAGATGTTTGTGCTCGTGCTGATTTTTAATATTGCCCTCATGGTAATTCAGCCGCTACTCCCCATCTTTATCCTGCAGCTGGCGGGTGAACGCGATGCGGCTGTGCCGACCGGCATTATCTTCGCGCTGGCGGGCATCGCTACGGTACTGGCTGCCCCACGCTGGGGACGTTTAAGCGCAACTTGGGGAGAGCGAAAAGTGCTCCGCGTAGCCCTAATTGGGGCCGCAGCGGTCAGCGTTCTGACGGCGTTGTCTACCAGCTTGTATATGCTTGGCGGCATGCGCTTTGTCCTTGGTCTGTTTATTGCGGCGCTAATGCCGATTAGCACGATGCTGATTGCCAAGTCTGTACCGACAAATTTCCGCAGCCGCGCTTTGGCGCTAAACAATAGCTTCGGCCAATTTGGCGCTGCGCTTGGCCCTACGCTTGGCGGATATATGGCGTTAGGTTTTGGTGTGCCTTCGGTCTTTGTGGGGATGGGAGTGCTCTTGGCTGTAGTGGCAGTGGCTGTAGAACGAGTGCGTTGGCAGGATGCCCCCACCGGTTAATAGCGCCCTCATAAATGGCGCGGATACAGGCGTGGTCTGGCTCTACCCGGCAATTAGCCAGAGGCCAAATTATTACTGCACTCTTACCTTGAGCATCTTATCGCCCTGCTCGATTTGGTCAACGAGGTCCACGTTGTCGATTACTTTCCCAAAGACCGTATGCACGCCATCTAGGTGTGGCTGCGGCTGGCGTACCTAGAAAATTGACAGGTATCTTTCTAGCTCCCAAGGGTGCACTGTCTTTTCGTAGAGGTGGTGTTCTGCCTTTTTGGCGGCGAGATAACGCTCGACGATGTGCTCCCCAAGCGTGTCCCGCATAAGTTGGCTCTGGCTAAAGTACTGCAAAGCCTCCGGCAGGCTACCGGGCAAGCCCTCTACACCGGCACTGCGGCGATCCCCCTCACCCATATCGTAGATATTGCGCTCTACCGGCGCGGGCGGCACTAACCCGTCCTTAATCCCCTGCAGCCCGGCGCGCAGGACCACCGCAAACGCTAGGTAGGGATTGCAGCTTGGGTCGGGGCTGCGCAATTCAAGCCGCGTGGCATTGCCTCGTCTGGCAGGAACGCGGATAAGTGGGCTGCGGTTGCGCTCCGACCAAGCGATGTAGACCGGCGCTTCGTATCCCGGCACTAGGCGCTTATAGGAGTTGACGAGAGGATTAGTAATGGCGGTGTACTCCCGCACATACTTAATGAGACCGGCCAAGTACTGCATGGCCACGCTACTTAATTGGCGCGGGGCAGTTGGGTCGTAGAAAGCGTTAGTGCCGTTCATAAACAGAGACTGGTTAATGTGCATCCCCGAGCCAGCTTCGCCGTAAAGGGGCTTCGGCATAAAGGTAGCGTGCAACCCGTGCTGCATGGCAATGGTACGCACCACAAGCTTAAATGTGGTAACATTATCTGCGGTAGTAAGCGCCGGCGCATACCTAAAGTCTATCTCGTGTTGCCCTGGTGCGCACTCATGGTGCGAGGCTTCGACGTGGAAGCCCATCTCCTCGAGCGTTAAGACTATGTCTCTGCGGGCGTCTTCGCCGCGGTCAATCGGCGAGAGGTCAAAGTAGCCGCCGCGGTCGTTGGTAATAGTGGTGGGACGTCCTTCGGCGTCGCGCTTAAACAAGAAGAACTCAGCCTCGGGGCCGACCTGCATGGTGTACCCAAGGGCTTGTGCCTCCGCTACAGCGCGCTTCAGCGTGCCGCGCGGGCAACCGCTAAAGAGTGTGCCGTCGGTGTTAAGAACGTCGCAAATAAGGCGCGCCGTTGGGGCTTTGTCTTTCGTCCACGGAAAGACCGCATAGGTGTCTGGGTCGGCCTTAAGCAGCATGTCTGATTCCTCAATGCGGGCAAACCCCTCGATGGAGGAGCCGTCAAACATTAGCTGCCCCTCGAGAGCTTGTTCGATTTCGTCGACCGAAATAGCGACATTCTTGTTGACGCCTAAGATGTCTGTGAACTGCAACCTGACAAACCTGATATTGTCCTCTTTTACTCTCTGCAGCACGTCAAAACTACTGGCCACACCCTTCACCCTTTCCGCTATAATGCGATTATGATACATAAACCCTGCCCGCTTGTCCATAGATATGAGATAGTCCAGAGGAGAGTGCAGGCGTGAGTCGTGTAGCTGTAACCCGGACGCCAAGTTACGCACCCGAAGAAGTCGAGCAAGCATTAGCGAGAGCTTTACAGCTGATTTACCCAGATGGACTTCAACAGTTGATTAGACCGGGGTTCAAGGTGGCGCTTAAAGTAAATATGCTGATGGGCAAGTCGCCGGAGCGAGCCATTACGACCCACCCCGCAGTTGTGCACGCTGTGTGTAAGCTTGTATCAGCCTGCGGCGGCATACCGCTGATTATTGACAGCCCCGGGGGGCCATATACCCCCGCCATGCTGAAATTAGCCTATGAAAGATGCGGTTTCGCGGCGGTAGCGCGTGAAACAGGGGCCCTGCTTAACTTTGACACTAGTGTACAGAGGGTGAATGGAGCACTGAGTGCTCCCCACACCTCAGCTAAACTCTTAGCTCCGGCGATAGCGGCAGATGTCTTGATTAACCTACCTAAGCTCAAAACACATGGCCTCACCGTAATGACGTGCGCCGTAAAGAACATGTTCGGCATGGTCCCCGGTTTGACCAAGATTGAATACCACATGCGTATGCCAGAAGTTCGCGACTTTTGCGCGGCACTAGTGGGCATTGCCGAACTAGCACAGCCGGAGCTTACGATTGTGGACGCTGTTGAGATCATGGAGGGTGAAGGACCGAGCGGCGGCAAGCCTAAGTTTATGGGTTATGTTTTGGCGGGGGAAAACATGCATACGGTGGACATGGTGGCGGCAGCGATCTTAGGGCTACGGCCAGAGCAGGTGCCAACGCTTGCGGCAGCGCAAGCGACCAATCCCCCACTAGCGCCACTTAGGAGCGAGGATGTATCTGTCGTAGGGGCACCGCTCTCCCCTCACAACGTTTCGCTCCCCCTAACCGCTAGAAACACCAACCTCTTTGAAAAAATACTGCCTAGACAAGTCGCAAAAGCTCTCGCCCGCAATTTGCGCCCTAGACTGCGCTTTGTAAAGGCAAAGTGTACCTCATGCGGCATCTGCGTGCGCAGTTGCCCCCCTAAGGCCCTCACAGCGCGCAAAAATGATGTACCCGCGCTAAACTCCGCGCTGTGCATCCGCTGCTTCTGCTGTCAAGAACTGTGCCCCGAGCATGCGGTGGAGATTAAGCGCACGTTGTTAGCGAGAGTGCTAACGCGCTACTAGGCAAAGGCAAAACAATATTTGAAAGGAGATTTGAGATGAACATCGATCTAGAATTTATCGTCAGTCAGCTTGTGCGCATCGCTACTACACCTAGCCCTGTAGGGTATACCGCTCTGGTCATCGAGTACCTGCAGGGGGAGTTTGACAAGCTCGGGCTATCGACACGGCTGCTTAACAAAGGCGGGCTGTTAGCGACGCTGCCGGGCAAAAGCGATACTGAGCACCGGCTGCTAAGCGCCCATGTCGACACGCTAGGTGGCATGATCCAGCAAATTAAGGGCAACGGCAGGTTGAAGTTCGCCAAAGTCGGCGGCTATACCATGAACTCCGTGGAGGGCGAGCACTGCACCGTGATTACCGCTAAGGGTGCTAAGTTCACCGGAACCATTTTGACCACCAAACAATCCGTCCACGTCTATGGACCCGATGCCGGCAAGCAAGAGCGCAGCGACGACAATATGGAAATTCGCCTGGACGCAGTGGTTAAGACCAAAGACGACGTCATAAAATTGGGCATCGGTGTCGGGGATTATGTCTCTCTAGACCCGCGTACCACAGTGACTGACTCGGGCTTTGTCAAGTCGCGCCACCTCGACGACAAGGCCTCGGTAGCTGTGCTGCTCGGGGTCGCCAAATACTTTGCCGACAACAAGCTCATACCCGCGCGCACTACGCATTTCTTTGTCACTAATTTTGAGGAAACCGGCCACGGCGCGAGCGTGGGCACACCCTTACAGACCACGGAATTCCTAGCCGTCGACATGGGCTGCATCGGTGAAGGGCTAAGTTGCACGGAGTACGACGTGTCCATTTGCGCCAAGGATTCGAGCGGGCCATACGACTACGCGCTGCGCCAGCAACTAGTCGCGCTGGCAGAGCAGCATGAGCTTCCCTACGCCGTGGATATCTACCCCTTCTACGGCTCCGATGCCGGTGCCGCCCTGCGTGCGGGTGCCGATGTGCGCACCGCTTTAATCGGACCGGGTGTCGACGCCTCCCACGCACACGAGCGCACCCATAAGAGCGCGCTCGAGGCTACGGCTAAATTGTGTGTGGCGTATTTGCTGACGGAATAGGACGAAGGAGCGGCCTTTGCCAACCGTCCCCGGGTTATCCTTTGGTGGAGATGTTTACGTTCGCGAGTTGCAGGTAGGGGTAGCAGGTGCTGCCGCGCCACTGTTGCTCGCGGCTCAGAGCTGCCAAGTTGTCGCGCAGGTCAGTAAAGACGTTGACGGAGAACATGCAGTCCTTGATGCGCCCAACGACTTGGCCTTTCTCGATTTTATACCCGAGTGAAATATTGCCGCTAACTTGACCGCCATAAGGGTTGCCCGCCCAGGCGCCCATGGTGCCGTCGATAAGCACGCCTTCGTCGATACCAGCGAGCATTTCGCTAAAGGATTTGTCGCCGCCGGGAACTACGGTGTTGTTAGACACTGGGCCTGCTCCGCCGCCGTTGCCGGTCGGGAGCATGTTCAGGAGGTGCGCTGTCTGTAGGTCGAGCAAGTAACCCCCAATTCTTCCTTGGTCAATTAGGGCGCGGCGCGATGTGGGCAGGCCCTCGCGGTCAAAGCCCTTGCTGCCAACAGCCCCGTCGGCTAAGGCATCGTCAATGAGGCTAAAGCGCGGGTCAAAAGCTAGCTCGCCGATGCGTCCCTTAAAGGGCGAGAAGCCGCGCGAGATACCCATGCCGTTAAGGCAAGTTAAGAGCGGGTCGACCAGGCAACTGACTTCACCCGGGGCAAAGATGACGGGATATTGCCCCGGTTTTATGCTGGCATTCTCTTTTGCTAAGCGGAAGGACTCGATTACTTTGCCCTTAATGTTCTCAGTGCAGGACGAGTAATCGGACTGGGCGATGAAGTCGTAGACTTGGAGAAAACCGTCCTCGTTAACGAGCTCGCCCCCCATATAGACACTCCAGACACTGACGTCACTCTTAGCCCCAAACCCTGCGGAGTTCATGAGCTCTATAGAACCAAAGTTCTTGCCGACCCCCGCAAAGGCCTTAATTTTCGGGTCATAAGCGTTTAGCGCGCTCACCAAATCTGCCGCTATGTCGAGCATCTCGGCCTGTGAAACTTCTTTGACGCGTGGGTCGAAGGTGCGCGGCGAGGTTAGCGCGCTAGCTCCCGGCAAAGTATACCCCACAGGGCTGCCGTGTTTGGCTGTGTTTGACGCATAGGAGAGTAAGACATCAAAGCTGCCCGGTTTGGTAGTCGTAGCCGAGCCAAGTCGACCATCCTTAATCAGCCTCAGCGTCCACCCTTCTTCCTCGGTGTGGGTGATGTCCTTAAGTTTGCTGGCCTGAAAGGAAACCGCGTGCTGTACTGCCTGCTTGGCGTAAACGTCGGCCTGGTCGGCTAGCTTAAGGGCCTTATGCAGTAACGCTTCCATTAGCTCGCACCTCCAATAACGACCTTTTGCACCCGAATGTGTGGCGAGCCTTCGCTCGTGGGTAGTGGCGACTGCGCCCATTTGCCGCAGCCACCCGCGTTGTTATCGTAGGTAAAGTCGTTTCCCACCATATCGATGTTAGCAAGCGTGGTAAAGACGTTGCCGCTTAGGGCAACATCTTTAACTAGTTCCGCAACCTTGCCGCCGCGAATCATGTAGCCGTGACCGGCAGTAAAGGTAAACATTTCGCCATTGGTCTGCCCGCCGTATCCACCTAGGGCGTACACACCAAGCTCGATGTCCTTGACCATGTCCTCAAACGAGCTTGTGCCTGCCTCAATGCAAGTCGTGCGCATACGTACAATGGGTGGGAAGGTGTACGACATGGCCCGCGCGGAGCCTGTGGTGGCTTCGCCCATTTTGGCTGCACTTTCGCGCGAGTGCAGCCTGCCCACAAGCACCCCGTCCTTAACTAAATAAGTCTTTTCAGCTGCGACACCTTCATCGTCATAAACTAGAGTGCCGCGGTTGCCGGGGTCCACCCCAGTGTCGTAGATGTGCAGAATCTCGCTGCCAAACCTTTTGCCAAGCGTCATTATCTCGCGCAGAGCCTCATTCTCGCTGATATCGTCGGCCTCGCTTAAGTGACCGAAAGCCTCGTGTACAAACAGCCCGGCCATCTTGGGGTCTAGAATGACGGTGTACTCGCCCCCTTTCACGGTCGGGGCATCGAGCAAGTCAACTGTAAGTTGGCAAGCCTTCTTTAAGTCGTCCTCTAGGTTCAGTACGCATCCAAAGTCATTATTACTCCCTGTGCTGACGCCTTCCATTACCGTAACACTGTCGCGTGTGGCTACAGCACGCAGGCCGCACCCGATGTCACATTTCTCTTGCGCTACGTAGGATCCATCCGTATTGGCGTAATACAGGTTAATGTACCGGTCAAAGTAACGAATGACTGAGCCTGTGATCGACGGATGGAAATTAAGGATTAACTCGTTGTAGCGCGAGAACAAATTAATCTTTTCCTCCAGAGTAACCGCGCGTGGGTCTAGTTTCATAGGTGTCTTAATTTCGGTGTCAACCACAGGCACTTCCGCCATCTGACTCTGGCCTTGCTTAATCGCCCCGAGCGCGCGCGCTTGCTCACACGCCTGACTGACTTTTTCAGTCAAATCGTCGATGCGGTTAAAGGAAACAAATCCCCAACCGCCATGCACCAGCGCCCTGACGTTGCCGCCAAACTGCAGCCGCTGTGCGAGTTGATCTAGGTTTTTGCCACGGTACTCTATGGATGTGACGTGGGTCTCCTCAAGGCGAATCTCGCAGTAGTCCGCTGTAGACGCAGAAAGCGCCTGCCGCAAAAGTTCTTTCAAGTACCTGCCCCCTATTAAAAAACTTCCCCGTTAATTTCGGCTAGCGCAAGGCGATTCCTGCCATAACAAGAGTACTTGCGCTTTTTTCATTACATCGAAGCGAGAAGCCTGAGTACAAGTTGGCTCATGTTCCCCACCGCATGCCCCAAAAACTCCTTAAAGTTCGCCGGAGCTTCGCCGTCAGCTTGGTCCGAAATGCTGCGGATGGCCACCCACGGTACGCCAAAGAGGTGGGCAACATGCGCCCACGCTGCAGTCTCCATATCCACGCAATCGCCGCGATATAACTGCCGTAACCTTGCCCCTTCGCCGTGGGCCACAAACTTGTCGCCGGTCAAAGCTAGCCCCTGCCTAATCTGCACGGGTAGGCTAATTTCCTCGGCGGCAGTAACAGCTTTAGCGACAAGGGCACGGTCAGCCTTAAACTCTTTTATGCGCAGTCCCGGCACCATGCCCAGTTCATAGCCAAAGGCGGTAAGGTCTAAGTCGTGCTGCACTGCGCCGCGGCAGATAACAATATCTCCAATGCGCAGGTCCTCGGCAATGCCGCCGGCCACACCGATGCCAACCAGCTTGGTAACTTTATAGTGCGAAAGCAAGTAACTTAGGCCCGCAGCCGCACTGACCTTGCCGACACCCGAGATTAAGGCAATGGCACTTTCGCCACGTGAGGCATACAAGTCCCAAGGACTGCCGCTGCCTATTTCGCGTAGGGCGAGGGCGTCTCTAAGCACGTCTAGCTCAGCCTGCATGGCGCAGACGATCCCGATAGTCACCGCGGCACCTCCAAGTAAATCTGAGATCTACTACTGAGTCTAAGACTCGATTTTTTCGAACCGGGCTGTAAAGTGCCTGAGGATTTGAGCCTCATAGGTGTACCGCAGGCCTGTGATTTCCGCGCGGCGCTCAAAGACGTTAGCGCAGGCAACCGCAATTACGTCCATATGCCTGTTGGTGTAGACGCGGCGCGGAATCGTCAGGCGGAGCATTTCGAGCTTAGGATAGTCATGCTCCCCTGTCTTAGAGTTACGCCCGGCAAGGTTAGTGCCAATCTCCACACCGCGCACGCCGCCCTCAATGTACACCTCCACTCCAAGTGCTTGGGCAGGGAACTGGTGCTGTGGAATGTGCGGCAAGAACCTTTTGGCATCAAGATACACCGCATGCCCGCCGACAGGTTCAATAATAGGCACGCCGAATTCCAAAAGTTTGTCGCCGAGGTACTTAACTTGCCCCACGCGGTAAGCTAGATAGTCCTCCTCAATAACTTCGTAAAGGCCCCTCGCCATAGCTTCCATATCGCGCCCGGCTAGGCCGCCGTAAGTCGGGAAGCCCTCAAACAGTACCGCTAACCCACTCGCCGCCTGATACAGCGCGTGGTCATTAACGGCTAGGAAGCCGCCGATGTTTACGAGTGCATCCTTCTTAGAGCTCATTGTGCAGCCGTCTGCGTAGGAGAACATCTCGGCGGCAATCTCGGCTATTGTTTTGCTCTCGTACCCCGGTTCGCGCTGCTTAATAAAGTAGGCGTTTTCCGCGAAACGACAAGCGTCAATAAAGAAGGGTTTGCCGTGTTTCTTTGCTACTTCGCTGACTGCCCGAATATTCTTTAGCGACACCGGCTGCCCCCCGCCACTGTTGCAGGTGACGGTAAGCATGACTAAAGGCACATCATCTGAGTGCTCTGTGAGGAAAGCGTCGAGCTTAGCGACATCCATGTCGCCCTTAAAAGGATGCTGCGATGTGGGGTTATAGGCCTCAGGCATAACAAAATCTACAGGCACTCCCCCCTTATGGAGAACATGCGCTTTAGTGGTGTCAAAGTGCATGTTGTTGGGCACAAACTGCCCTTCTTTAAGCATGACGTACAGCAGCAGGTTTTCCGCAGCGCGTCCTTGGTGCGTAGGCAGCACATGCCTATACCCGGTTATCTCTTGCACAGCCCGCTCGAGGTTAAAATAGTTCTTGCTGCCGGCATAAGCCTCGTCGCCGAGCATCATGCCCGCCCACTGGTTGTCGCTCATGGCTGAGGTGCCGCTGTCCGTGAGTAGGTCGATATAGACCTCTGTTGACTTTAGCCCAAAGAGGTTAAACCCAGCGGCGGTGATTTTTTGGGCGCGCTCCTCGCGCGTGGTCATCTTAACCGGCTCTACAACCTTGATGCGGAAAGGCTCAGCTGTGGGGATCGGTCTTGGCATATGTGCCCTCCTTTAATTTAGCTTTTTGGTAGACGATATCAATCGCATCACACGGCGCGCCAGTTTGTCTGGGTCGTGCCGCACAACATCGCCTTGGTGCAGCAGGTCGCCTGTGGCTATGCGTACGCCTAGCTGATGCAAACGCGGGAAATCTAGTGTCACCGGGCCGGAACTAGCTGCCGCATATTTGGACAACAAGTGCGCCCGCACTCTAGCGCTGTTGACGACTATGCAGTCAATTAAGCGCGGCGACGAGAAGCGTTCTATCGCTGACACGTGTTGTGAGGCTGTAAACCCCTCCGTCTCCCCCGGTTGGGTCATGACGTTGCATATGTATATTTTTGGTGCCTTAGTTGCCGCTAGGGCTTCGCCCACGCCGCGCACCAACAAGTTTGGGATGACTGAGGTATATAGGCTACCGGGACCAAGCAAGATGGCATCCGCTTCCGCAATGGCCCTAAGCACCTCAGGCAGCGCCTCGGCATCGCTTGGGACAAGCTCGAGGGTCCGCACTTGGCCACCGCACAAACTCACGTTAGTCTCTCCCTCTACCACCGAGCCGTCTTCAAGTTCAGCCCTGAGGCGCACATCCGCGGCGGTCACCGGTAATACTCGTCCCCGAACCGCCAGGACTTTGCTAAATTCCTTAATAGCTAGCTGGAAGTCGCCCGTAACTCCGGTCATGGCGGCAATAAGCAGGTTGCCAAAGCTATGCCCCAGAAGTTCCCCATCCTTAAAACGATACTGGAACAGGCTTTCTAACAGCGGTTCGGTATCGGCTAAGGCTAGCACGCAATTGCGAATGTCCCCCGGCGGCAGTATGCCCATCTCACCGCGCAAACGTCCCGAACTGCCGCCGTCGTCCGAGACCGTGACGACGGCGGTGATGTTACTGGTGTAGTGCTTTATCCCCCTAAGCAGCACTGATAGCCCAGAACCACCGCCAATCGCCACTACGCGTGGACCGCTTTTTAGCAAGCGCCTCCTAAACAACACATCGACTAGTTCAGTCTCTTGCTCGGGAGTGATGATCTCAAGGATTGACCGCATCACGCTCTTTACCGCTACTCCGACCACGACCAGTCCTAAACCCAGAAGCAACGCACCGGTAACGTAGAGCGCGGTCGTGCCAGCCGAGGCCTTCAGGTATATGTACAGCTGCTCTTCGAGGAAGCCTAGCAGCTTCCGGCCCCATAACAGCCCTAAACCCACCATGCTTAGGCCAACGCCGCACGTCGCCAAGAACAGGTAGCGCTTGACCCGTAGCCCCGGGTAAAGCCACTTGAGCAAGCGCAAAGCTACACCTCCTCGCCGATGTGTCGGTGCTCCACCGCCACCCGCTGGCGTGCAAGGACGAGTTTCTCCTTCAGCGCCTCAGCCATAGCTACGGAACGGTGCCTGCCCCCGGTGCAACCGATAGCGACCACTAACTGAGTCTTACCTTCTCTTATGCAGTGGGGAATAACGAACTCTACCATCTCCTGCATCATGGCGAGATAGTGGTGGCTAGCCTCGTCGCCAAACACAAACTGTTTGACTCTGGCGTCTGTTCCCGTGAGCGGCTTTAGCTCGGGCACGTAGTGGGGGTTGGCTAGGAAGCGGCAATCGAACACAAAGTCGGCATCTAGCGGAATGCCCTTCTTAAATCCAAACGAAAGCAGCCGAACCTGCAACTTCCCGCCCGCTTCACCTTTTTGGAAGAGTGCCTGCACTTCTTCTTTCAGCTGAGCAGGTGTGAGGCCGGTGGTGTTGATGATCTTATCCGCCCGTCCTTTTATCTCCGCTAGCATCTCCACTTCGCGCCTGATACCATCCTGAATGCTGCCTTCGCCTGCTAAAGGGTGCCTGCGTCGCGTTTCCTTAAACCTGCGCACCAAAACCTCTTCGGATGCTTCCAGAAACAACACTTCATGCGGCCACTCATGGTAACTAAGGTAAGCGAGTGCGTCAAAGAGCGACTTGAAGAATTCCCCGCCGCGTATGTCCATAACCAGTGCCGCCCGCTGTATCGTGTCGCCGGACGCGCAGAGCTCCGCAAACTTAGGCAAAAGGGCAGGAGGAAGGTTGTCGACACAAAAATAGTCGGCATCCTCAAACACTTTTATAGCTTGCGACTTACCCGCACCCGACAAGCCGGTGATAATGACAAACTTAACTGCCCCCTTCACAACACACCTCCCTAGACCACTGAGGCGTCCGCGATGTAGCGCGGCTTGCCCCGCCTTTTGAGATACTCACGCACGCCGTTGGCTGTGAAGTTAAGTATTTGCGCGGGGGGAACCCCACAGCTTACGGCTAACTCGTAGGCCTTCCCCACTTCACCCACTTGCCAAGGCGAATGCGCGTCGCTGCCCAGCACGATATTGGCCCCGTAGTGTATGGCAAGCCCAATCAGCTCCACGCAGTTTTTTTCACTCCCCCGCCGGTGAGGATAGATGAGCGAGGCATTGTTTACTTCCATGGCGATACCTGCCTCGGCAATAGCGCGCACCACTATTTCGTGGTGAATAGGAAACTGCGGGTTGCCGGGATGCACAATTACATCAACTAGCCCCGTACTAATGGCTCCGAGAATGGCCTGCGTATTGAGGTCACGCGACATGGGGGCCACGCAGTCATCATGAAATCCGGCCGCCACCCAATCAAGACGCTCGAGGAAACGCCGCTCTAGGTCAAGTTCGCCACGCTCATTAAGCATATTAGCCTCAATGCCCCTTAACACCTCTACACCGGCGATGAAATGCGGCAGAACCAATAAGTTGCTGAAATAGTAGCGGTGCGGCGCGCCGGGGAGACTTGGCCCATGGTCACAGAGGGCGATAAGTTCTAGCCCCTTCTCCCGCGCGGCCACCGCCATCTCTTGTACGGTGCCGTAAGCATGCCCGCTGGCGATGGTATGTACATGTGTGTCGGCTTTGACCAAAGAGCGCACCCCCACAAAGACTTGTCCCGTATATTATACCTGATTTAGCCAAACTCTGTAGTCGTCCAACTCTAGGCAATCTTCAGAACTGTGCAAGTATTATTCTGTAGGATTCCGTAGGATTATGTAGGTCGCGGTCTAAGCTAAGGCACAAACTAACAGGAGGGGTAATATGAAACGCGCACTAATCGTCGCCTTCGTACTTATTGCTGCCCTAGCCGTCATTGTTACTGGCTGTACGCCGCAAAAGCAGTTCCTCAGTATCGCTACCGGCGGGACGGGTGGAGTCTACTTCCCGCTTGGCGGCGCACTCGCCAAAATTCTTAACGAGGATATCCGGAACATGGAAGCCTCGGCCCGCGTTACCGGTGCATCGGTGGCTAATGCCAACTTGTTGGCTACAGCCGGCGCGGAAGGAGTGGAGATAGCCTTCCTGCAAAACGACATCGCCTACTACTCCTTTAACGGGCTGGAAATGTTCAAAGACCGCAAGAACGACCAAATCCGCGGCATCGCGACTCTCTACCCCGAGGTCATTCAGCTTATCGCCACTGAAGCGTCGGGCATCAAGTCCGTGCGCGATTTAGTTGGGAAACGCTTGGCAGTAGGGGCAGCCGGTTCCGGCACTGAGGCCAATGCCCGTCAGGTCCTTGGTGCTTTCGGCATTCAGTACTCACAACTGGCCAAAGTAGAGTATCTGCCGTTCGGCGACGCGACCGCGCAAATCAGGGACGGGCATCTAGACGCCGCCTTTGTCACCGCCGGCACCCCCACCGCTGCCGTAACAGAGCTCGCTAACAGCATTGCCATTACTCTCGTGTCCCTAACCGGACCGGAGATTGATGCTCTGCGGACCACCCATCCCTTCTACGTTAAGCATACCATCCCGGCTGGGACCTACCGTGGCTTAGCGGCTCCGGTAGAGAGCGTTGCCGTGCGAGCGATGATTGCCGTCAAGGGTAGCCTCACGGAGCGACAAGTTTATGAAATCACCAAGGCCCTATTCAAGCACCTCGACGATTTCGGCGCTGCACATGTACGCGGCAAAGACCTTTCTCTCGCTACGGCTCAGCAAGCGATGCCCATACCGCTTCACCCAGGTGCGCAAAAGTTCTACAGGGAACAGCGCTAGTGTACCGGAGACTCGGGGCACCGCAGCGCGGTGCCCCTTCGTTTACAACCCTGGTAGGTAATGTGTTCGCCCTAGCCCTCCTCTTGTCCTCTTTCTTCCCCACGTCGCGGGTGCTGGTAATACAGGCAATTGGTCACGCCACGCACACGTTTGAGGTTGCGGTCGGCGACACTGTCACCAGCTATTTTGTTCACTCGGTGGAACGCACCCCCATCTTTGAACACCTCACCGTCGAAGAGTCGGGCCTTAGGCTCACTGGGAGCAGGATGAAATCGTACAACGCGGGTATTTCTACGGAAAACACCTTTGGTTTCCGCATGGAAGACGGCTGGTTCTTCGTCCCCCACGACACCGCCCTCCCCTCGCTAAGCCTAATTGTCTCCCCTGAGACCTCACAGGCCATAGTGCTGAAGAATGCCCGAGTTGACCTAGCCCAGTACCCCTCAGGGACCAGAGTTGATGTTTACCTGGCCACGCGTCCTGTCGTTTGGCTGCGATTAAGGAGAGTGTTATCATGAGCAACGCAGAGCATAAGCCCAGCGTAGCCGCACACCTTGAAGCGGTTGACGTGCAGGCTACGTTAGAAAAATACGACCCCGATTCTCAGTTCCGCAAGCTGGCCGGTTGGGTGGGCATAGTTGTTTCTTGCATCGCCATCTCCATGTCTCTGTTTCACTACTACACTGCGGCCATGGGTGTGCTGGTGGCCATGCAGCAGCGCGCGGTTCACCTCATGTTTGCGATGGTCCTAGCGTTCCTGTTGTGGCCAGCCACCAAGAGGCTAAGCAAGCACAAACTGCCGTGGTATGACGTAGTACTGGCACTTCTCGGAGTAGGCGTATGCCTTTACCTTTTGCTGAACTACGAAGCCCTGATTTTTCGCGCTGGCCTGCCCACATCTATGGATATCTATGTAGGTATTGTTGCCATACTACTAGTATTAGAGATTGCCCGCCGCGCGGTGGGACCGGAGCTCCCGCTGGTGGCGCTAGCCTTTATTGTCTACGCTCGCTTTGGCCAATGGATGCCTGGCCTCTTAATACACCGCGGCTACTCGCTTAGGAGCATAGTTGACCATCTCTTCTTAACCACGGAAGGGATCTTTGGCATACCACTTGGCGTCAGCTCGACCTTTGTGTTTCTATTTATTCTCTACGGCGCGTTTCTAGAAAAAACTGGGGTCGGGCAATTCTTTATCGACCTGGCTTTTGCCGCAACAGGTCATATGCGCGGCGGACCCGCCAAAACAGCCGTGCTCGCCTCGGGCCTCATGGGCTCTATCTCCGGGTCGTCCGTGGCGAACACAGTCACAACGGGAGCATTCACCATCCCTGCGATGAAAAAAGTCGGCTACAGCCCAGAATTTGCCGGTGCCGTGGAGGCAGCAGCTTCTACGGGCGGGCAGATAATGCCGCCCGTTATGGGTGCTGCGGCCTTTATTATGGCCGAGATGACGGGCATCGCCTATATTGACATCGTAAAGGCCGCAGCCATCCCCGCCATTCTTTATTTCCTGGGCGTGGGAACGATGGTGCACCTAGAAGCAGTTAAGACCGGGCTTAAGGGCCTCCCTAAATCCATGCTGCCGCGCGCCGGAGAGACCCTCAGGCGGGGCTGGTATCTGATCATTCCGCTGTTTACCATCATCTATTTTCTGATGGTGGGGCGCTCGCCCTTCTGGGCTGCCTTCCAAAGCATTAACATTGCCGTGCTGGTCGCACTGCTCGGGTTACTACTGAAACGCGACTTTAAGTCCGGTAAAGCCTTGATTCTCGGCATTCCCAAGGCTTTCGAGAACGGCGCGCGTAGCGCGGTAGGTGTTGCCGCTGCCTGTGCTTGTGCTGGCATTGTGGTCGGCGTGGTGACGCTTACGGGCCTTGGGCTCAAGTTCGCCCACCTAGTAATACAGGTAGCCGGGGGCAATCTCCTGCTCACCCTTTTCCTGACGATGATCGCTTCCATCATCCTAGGCATGGGACTACCGACGACCGCTAAGTACATTGTCTTAGCCACGATGGCCGCGCCTGCGCTCGTAAAGTTAGGCGTGCCCCTTATCGCCGCGCATCTCTTTATCTTCTACTTTGGCATTATGGCCGATATTACGCCGCCCGTAGCACTGGCAGCCTATGCGGGTGCAGGCATCGCCGGCGGCAACGCCATGAAGACCGGCCTGACTGCCGTCAAGCTGGCCTTGGCCGCGTTTCTTATCCCCTACATTTTCGCCATATCGCCTGGCCTGCTGCTCATCGACGTCACATGGCTTGAGGCTGTACACAATATCGCGACGGCACTGATGGGCATTATCGCTCTGGCTACAGCGGTGCAAGGCTACTTTATCGTTCCGGCTCTGTTGTGGGAGCGAGTGCTCTTATTTGCCGCAGCGCTAGGCTTAATTGACCCAGGTCTCCTCACAGATACCTTCGGCCTTGTCGCGCTGGGGGTAGTCTACTTGGCGCAGCGGAGTAGAAGGGAGAAGGAACGGAGTCGAGCGACCGAGGAGTGCGACACGGCAAGTCACACTACGACACACTAGCTTGTAGAACGCCATGGACACGTAAAAGGGCTGCGCACCGGCAGCCCCTTTTTTCACGCCCACCACAGAGGCGCAGAGAACACAGAGCCGGACGTTGGACAGAATGAAGACTAACTAAGTCATCATTGCTCGACCCACACGGATGTCTGCTATGTATTGCTCAACGCGGCAGGAGAGCTTGCGGTAGAGGTTAATGAGCCAATCGGGCAAGTCGCGGTTGTTTATGTCAATGTCGAGGCAGAGCCTTAATCTGGCTATAAGGAACAGGCGGTGGAAGCGAACGTAGAGAGGCATGCGCATGAGCTCGGAGTCGTCTAGGGCGCGCTCGGAGCGGTACCCTCTGAAGGAGGTTCTTGACCCCCCTAGTTGCATTAAAACCGTGTTGCTTCCCTTTGAAGGAAAGATCATCTATGACAGTTTCCTTGAGTCCTCCGGCATCAGGATTGGTCCGGAGATCAGGGCAGACCTAAACAACCAATACCGTCTCCTCAAAAAACAAAGGGCATATGCACCTCTCTCTAAGCCAACTGTCAACCGCCATTGGTCGTCCTTTGGACAAAAAGAACCTTCCCCCTTGTCCGCGGTTCAATGCCTCAATCGCCCGTTTAAGCTTTCCCTTTAGTGCTATATTGCTTGGCGTAGGAGGGTTCTTTAACTCCGAGGTGTTCCTTGAGTGCGGCCTGCAGGAGTTGCGAGTAGTTTATGCCTTGCTGTTCAGCATGGTCATTTAACCAACTAGGTATGGTCAAAGTTTTCTTCACGGACTTTGTTGCCATATCATAGCGAACGGCGGGCATCCAAGCCTCTACAAGGCTGACGAAACCCCCTGCGGGCACAGAGCACACAGCGGGATTGCTGGGGGGAGGCATCTTCTCCGCCTTTCTCTCTAACCCATAAAGGTACAGTTCTAGCACTTCCTTCGCCATTGCCAAGGCGTCATCCACGGCGTCGCCCTCGGTAATGCAGCCCGGTAAATCGGGAAACACGACGGTGTATCCACCTTCCTCACACGGTTCAAAAACGGCGGGATATATGCACTTATCCATCATGAAGGCCTCCCTTAGCTTGGCGCAAGCCAGCTTGTTTGAGTATACTTAACGCCGTCTTTCGTTTCAAACTCTGCTTGGGATGCGGTACGGTGACTTTTCCGGGCGAGGACTTGTGCTCGAGGTAAACATGCGACCCCCTCTGGCCGACTATCTCCCAACCGAAGGCTCGTAGCTGCCGAAGGATCTCTTTGGATGAGTAATCGACCACAGCTTCCACTCCTTCTCTCCCATTGTAACACGTATTAGCGCACGTGCACATGCTTCCCCTAGTCTTATTATATACCCTGCGCAACTTCTTTTCGGCAGGGATGCTCGACCATCATCTGTCGCTTTCGGTAGAGGTCAGGGTTGGCGGCTGTTCGCTCGTCTACGTCGCGGCAGGCTTTCTGGTAAGGTCTACTCCATATTCTCTGATACTTACCTGCGGTGCATTTCGCCCTATAAGCTTGTTTTTGTGGCAACGCCGCAAGTAGCGACCGTTGCAGGAGCCTTACAAGGTTAAAGATTAGAACCTAAGGCACTTTTTGAGCTCCGCGTAGAAAGGTAGTAATTATATGTTAAGGCAGCAATTAGCGCAGCTACAACCAGCGGACAGTCTGAGACTACAAGGTTGACATCGTGCCCGCTAAACTCTCCCCCCACCCGACCACGTAGTTCCCCGCCATTAGGGTTGTATATAAGCCTACAACTAAACCCTATAGCATCCCCACCTACTCTGCCACCGACCTCGTAGCCTGAAACTTTGAGAGCGACATCCTTACCTACGATATCCCCTCCCACCCGGCCGCCAACCTCTTCCTCGGTAAACCTTAGGCGCACGTCCTGCCCAAGGATTCCACCACCCATACGCCCTGTAATAAGGCCATGCTGACTGATTACAAACTTAACATCTGCACCCCGGGACAATCCGCCAATACGCCCTTCAACGCTCCGCGATGATACATAACAGTCAACATCAAAACCTCCGATGATCCCGCCCACTCTACCCGTAACTTTACCCATGCTTCTCACCTTCCATATGTTCAGTTCCGTCACTTCTCACCATAGACTTTTTCTCGCTTCACCCAGTACAGTAGACAGGCTTTCATGCAAGTTCATCCCTGTCCGACTGTGGAACTAATTGCGCAATCAGTTCTGCAACTTAGACTTCATGTGCGTCAATTCGCCCCGCTCCTCTTCTTCCCAGAGCGCAAAAAAGGCGTCCGTCCGGGCAATGCGGGCCTGGAGTTCGCGGCGACTGAGGGGAAAGTTTAGCCCCCGAAGCGCATCGTGCCGCCATACGGCATCTTGCTCGCGATAGAAGCGGATGGTTTCACCCGGATTTCGGCCGTGTGCCCCACTCCAACGAAACGCCAGCCACAGCGCATTGCCGCCAAAGTGGTCTAGGGCGTCGGCGTCCTGCACTAGCAGCGTTTCTACACTGAGCGCTGGCAGCAAGTGGCCCTTCGAGTAATGACTGTGGGGTCGCGTATAATGATACCGGACAATGCTGCACACCTGTTCAAGCTCCGCTGGAGAGAATAATTGCGCGATCTCTTGTCGAATCATATCCTCGCCGCGCGCGCCATGATGTGGGCCGTTGAACCCTGCCTTGCCAACATCGTGCAAGAATGCGCCGGCAAACAAGGTGTCGCGGTCAACAGGGAGATTCATGCCCTGAGCTAAGGACAGTGCGATTTGCGCCGTCCTTTTTCCGTGATAGTAGCGGTAGCCCTTCTCTAACGGTGCTTCGTCCACGAAGTTCATTTTCTCCATGCCCCACGCCATGATCTTTTCTATATCCATACTTGCCTCCTCGCTGGTCGTCGCTCGTCCACCGTCAACCGTCAACCGTCAACCGTCAACCGTCAACCGTCAACCGTCACTTTCACGCTCCCATTGCGCATAGAGCTCTTTGAGGCGCGAGCAAACCCACATATAGCGTGCGATAGCGTCGCGGCCGCCGTCTTTTTGCTTGAGGAACTCGCTCTTAGCCATATGCCCTTCTTGCGCCGTTTTCTCTTGTTCTAGCCGCCCAATCTCATTCTCTAGCGCCACGACATTGCTTTGTTTGGGCTTAGCAGCACGGCTCGTTGGCGTGGCAATAGGGCTTCTTGCTCTCGGTACAAGCAGGCTTTGTCGCCAGTCGCTATAGTTTTGTCGGTGGTCGATA
>QLUB01000199.1 GCA_018725205.1 candidate division NPL-UPA2 bacterium | reverse complement strand
CTCCATCTGCGGCAAAACGTTTGTCCTTGTCGCACCGACAACGCGGACTACTGTTTTAGCATTTGCCGGCCAAGGCGAGTTTATTGCCGCCGCGTCAATCTCTAGCCAATCCCCAGCGGCAAGCGGGCCGCGATAGACGAGCGTTCGCCCGCCGACAGCGACACTTATCTGCTGTCCGCCTGCGCCAGTAGATATGCCTTGCAATCGTAGGAGAGGATCGGCAGGAGCAGCACCCGCTTGAGCAAAAGTGTGCGGCGAAGTGGTTATGACAACCGTAACTGGCGACATGGCGTAAACAAAAGGATCGGCGCAGGTGAATCGCACAGGAAACATCCCTTGATGGGCTTCAATGCGTGCGTCTATTGCGTCCGTCACGGCGCACCAGTAGTACCTGTCAGGCACAGTGTCAAGAATCAGATGTTGCATACCACGCAGCGGATTCAGCCAAGCCGCCACGCTGGCCAATCGTGCCTGTCGCTGGCCGGCGATGAACGGATGAGTATCCGCATCAAGCCAGCACTCTAACGTAAGAACGCGCTCGCCTAAATCAGGCACAAGACGCAAGGCACCATGCAGTCCTGGCATTTGCACGACGCGTTCACGTGTTGGTGGTAAGACTGATTCTGCACTGTTAAGCAGGCGGACATGGTACGCGGTTGACGCCTCGCCTGCGAAGCTGAAAATACTCATTAGCGACCACCTCGCGCCCGTGTTTGCGTTTGGATGTGCCGGTGGAGTTCCTGACTAACGCGGCGAATATCATCCTCGCTACGCACGTTCATGCTCTGGATGTTGACTAGCGGACCCGTGTGTGTGATCCCTCGAGTTTCCGCTCCCCGCAAGTCACCCATACCGACCACTGGAGTGGGTCGTTCTATACTAAGTAGTCCCCGAATACCCTGACCCAGTTCCCTCACAAAGCCTGGTATCAATTTCCCTACTCCTAACTCTTCCGGAGTACGCGCTAAAGCCCTTTGACCCAGTCTCCCAACCCCTTGACCTATTCTCCCAAACGCCCTACCTAACGTCACCGCAGGGTGGAAAGGTCTATACGGTGGACTAAGTACATCAGGTATCTTTTCCCTCTCCTGATCCAGCCTCGCTAAAAGCTTCTGCAATGGTGTTACCGGTCTCATCGGTGGTGAAACGAGCAGCCGCCGATGAAAAGGAGCAACCGCAGGAGCGGGCACCAACTCCCTCTCCGCACGACGTAAGTCACCCATACCAACACGCCCTTGACGAGCCTCTGGTTCTTGCCGTACACCAATCACTGCCCCCCTCGCAGCACCTACTCTAGGCACTGCCACTCCCGCACCAACGCCTGCAGGAGCTACCGGAGCCGCTGGAGCCGCTGCCGCAACCTTACGCAACTTTGCTATCGTCCCATCCGCTGCGGCACGAACATCCGCTAGCGCAGCTTGAACCATCCGGCTTAGTTCCGTCGCATACGGCCCCATACCTTCGATAAGCCGCTGGCCAAAGGTAACACCAATATCACGCCAACCGTCACCGTAAGTTCTAAGTAAGTTCAAAATTTCCGTCTGATTATTACGGATTATCATCTGTTCTGCCTTCGCACCAAGCGCTGCTTCAGACAGCCGCCCCTCCCAAAGTGTTTTGGCTGATGTCTTGGCGGTGTCTTCTTCCGTACTCAAAGCAGTTAGCTGTTTCTGCAGTCCTCGCCGCCTTGTATCACGGTCAAACCGTAACTGCCCTTCCGCGAGTTCTTTTTCAATCTCCGCAACTCGGTTCATAATTGCGGCCCGTCTGCGGGCATCAGTTTCATACCCTGCTTCGCGCCGCAGCATAGCGAGTTCTGCTACATTCTCCGCACGTTCGGCATGAAAATCTTCTCGCCGCTCTGTTTCATCAAGTAGATCAAGCTGCGCTTCTACTGCAGCGCGTCTAGCCGAAAACTGTTGGTCAATTGCACGCATTGCCGCGTCACGGTCTCTTTCGTACTTCCTACGCAATGCGCGGAATAGTGCATCATGCAATCGGTCAACGCGGCTCGTGGCAGCACGAATACGCTCTTGAGCCAATGTCGCTGCATCGCGAATACGTTCTTGGGCCAATGTCGCCGCATCTGCAACGCTGGTTCCAGTCTGCCTTGCTTGCGTTCCTACACGCTGCAGTCTAGTACGGAATATATCAGTCTGCACACCTGATGCGCGTGTCGCTCCTGCCTGTCTACGCAATTCAGCAATATGGTCTTGCAGCGACTTTGTACTCCCGCGTGTGGCCTCGGCTTGTATAATCATCCTA
>QLUB01000198.1 GCA_018725205.1 candidate division NPL-UPA2 bacterium | reverse complement strand
CGCATTAGGCACAATGGTAGAGGACCGAAGTAGAAAGTTACTACGTGACTTTCGCGCTTCACCGCTCAAGCGATCGACACTTGTCAGCGGTTATGTGCTTAGTGCGCTGGTTGTTGGCCTGGTGCTCTCGCTGATTACCTTTGTGCTGGGGCAGCTGTATATAGTCGCCTACGGGGGACAGTTTTTGAGCTTGACGAGCTCATTTAGGGTCTTGACCATTATGGTGCTGACTGTAACGTCCAGCACCGCCATGATGATTTTTATGGTTTCTTTTTTCTCTTCCACTAACACTTACGGCGCGGCTGCCTCTGTCCTTGGTGCATTAATTGGCTTTCTGACGGGTATCTATGTGCCCATTGGGGTATTGCCTACAGGTGTGCAGTATGCAGTCAAGCTGTTTCCTACCTCGCACGGCGCGGCTTTGTTTCGGCAAGTGATGATGGAGGACGCGGTAGCACAAGCATTCGTAGATGCACCTGCAAGCGTGGTCGAGGAGTTCAAACGTGGTATGGGTGTGGTGTTTGCGTACGGGGACTTTACAGCAGGCACTGCTACGCATCTCGCTTTTCTCCTAGGATCAACGATAGTCTTCTTCGCGCTGGCTACGTGGAACCTGACCCGCAAGGCAAGATGAAATAAATACACCAGGGGAGATTACATCCACAGAGATTGCCTCCCTAGAGCAGTCACTTACGCAGGGCCTGCAATGCCACCTCCGCCATGACGGCGGTACCACGGCTAAGCGCCTGCTCATCAAAATCGAACCGGGAGTTGTGCACCGGGAATTCTGACGCCCCGGGTCCCTTGCAGCCCAGCCAAAACATCGCTCCTACGGCATGGTCAAGGTAGTAGGCAAAATCTTCGCCGCCCATGGAAGGTCGCTCTAAAGTGACCACGTTACCCTCACCTAGGGCTAAGTCGGTAGCTTCGACCACCATTCTCGCCCCTTCGGGGTGATTGTGCAAGGTCGGGTAACCAAACTCATAATCCACGCTCGCACTCGCCCCAAAACCTGCCGCAATGCCCTCTACTAGTTGCGAGATTTTGTGGGGGAGGGACTGCCGCACGACTTCATTTTGCGTCCGTACGGTGCCATCTAAGTAGGCGGTCGGAGCGATGACGTTGTGGCGCTGCCCAGCGATAAACCGCCCGATAGTTACGACAACCGGTTCGAGCGGGTCCATCTGCCGACTGACAATCGCCTGCAGCGCAGTCACTATGTGACTGGCTACAACCACAGCGTCTACAGTCTGGTGTGGCGCCGCACCATGCCCGCCGCGCCCCGTGACATGGACCTGGATGCGGTCGGAAGCCGACATGAGTGGACCGGCCTTAACTCCCACCTTGCCAAAGGGCACCTCCGGCCATAAGTGTAGCGCGAAAATATAGTCTACCTTAGGGTTGTCGAGCGCCCCGGCCTCAATCAAGGGGATAGCGCCGCCGCGAGGGGAACATTCCTCAGCGGATTGAAACAAAAATTTAACGGTACCGGCTATTTCGCTCTGTTTGGCGGCCAATACCTTAGCCGCTCCGAGCAGCATCGCCGTGTGGCCATCATGTCCGCAAGCATGCATGCACCCAGGGTTTTGCGAGGCGAACGAGAGGCCGGTTTCTTCGGTTACGGGCAGGGCGTCCATGTCGGCGCGCAGTGCCACAGAGCGACCCGCGCTAGCCCCGTGCAGAACTCCGACTACGCTAGTACCCCCTACCCCGGCGTGAACCTCTAGACCCCATTCACCGAGCTTGCCCGCCACAAACTCGGCCGTCTGAAATTCGGCGTAACCAAGCTCCGGATGAGCGTGAATGTGCCTGCGCCAGGCTATTATTTCCTCTTCGATGGCGAAAACATCCGCTAAAATATTCATTCCCATGCCCTCCCCGCGCGTGTTTCCCAGATATATCGATTATAGATGAGCCCCATCTTCATAGTAGCGCCGTCGCTCAAGCAGCCGAAACGCCACGTCCACAGAAGGACAGCCGGCGCTCCTTAGGTGCCCGGTGATGATCTCCACCATTCGGTCAAATACTTCTAATGGTTATCCACTTCACTCAGGTAAATGCTAAAAATCATGATTTATCAGGTCTTTGTAGGTTGTCGGAGAAGTCTGCATAGCGTTTTCCAGTAGGCGATAGAATAACAACCCTCTTTTTGCAGCAGTCCTGCGATTGAAGCGGAACACATACTCGTCTAAATAAGCCTGAATATGCTCTTCTCGAACTGCGCCTTGATGAGTTCCGAGAAGCCATCGCTTTAGGAGCGACGCTAACAAGTGTACATGGGGCATCATGTTT
>QLUB01000197.1 GCA_018725205.1 candidate division NPL-UPA2 bacterium | reverse complement strand
TACTCGTCAGAGCTGCGGTCGTCGTGGTCTTACCGTGGTCAATGTGACCGATTGTCCCTACGTTAACGTGCGGCTTATTGCGTTCAAACTTCTTCTTACCCATTCTTTTTTCCTCCTACCTACAGCTTTAGTATTGCTTCGCTGACAGACTTGGGCACCTCTTCGTAGCCGAGAAGTTCCATCGTATAGTTCCCGCGTCCTTGCGTCCTAGAGCGCAAATCCGTCGCGTAACCGAACATCTCTGACAACGGTACAGCCCCGCGCACAACCTGCGCTCCCGCTACGGCTTCCATGCCCTCGATGCGGCCTCGGCGCGCTGTAATGTCGCCAATAACGTCTCCCATGTACTCCTGCGACACAACCAGCTCCACCTTCATCACCGGTTCCAGAAGAGTGGGGTTTGAACGATTCATGGCTGTCTTAAAGGCCATTGAGCCGGCAATCTTGAAAGCCATTTCCGAAGAGTCCACCTCATGGTAGCTGCCGTCAGACAGAGTAGCCTTGAGGTCAACTACCGGGAAACCCGCAAGTACACCGCTCTGCATAGCCTCCTCGATGCCGCCTTCCACTGCGTTCCAGTACTCCCTCGGCACCGCACCACCAACGACCCTGCTTTCAAAGACAAACCCTGAACCCGGTGGCAGTGGTTCAAACTCTACCCACACATGACCGAACTGGCCGCGTCCGCCGCTCTGGCGAACAAACCGCCCTTCCGCCCGAACTGCCTTGCGAAACGCCTCGCGATACGCAACTTGTGGCTTGCCGACCGCGCAGCCTACCTTGAACTCGCGCTTTAACCGGTCAACAATGATGTCTAGGTGCAGCTCACCCATACCCTCAATAATGGTCTGGCCCGTCTCCGCATCTGTCTTGGTACGAAACGTGGGGTCTTCTTCTGCTAAGCGCACCAGTGCCATGCTGAGCTTGTCTTGGTCTGCCTTGGTGTTGGGCTCAATGCTCTGCGCAATAACCGGAGAGGGGAACTGCATTGACTCAAGTACAATCGGACGTGCCTCATCGCACAAGGTGTCACCCGTAGAAGTGTCCTTTACGCCCACAATTGCGGCGATATCTCCTGTGAACACCTCGCCAATCTCTTGCCGATGATTGGCATGCATGCGGAGCACGCGTCCCACGCGCTCTCGCTTGCCCTTAGTGGCGTTGTACACGTAACTTCCCGCTGCCAACTGCCCTGAGTAAACACGGAAGTAAGCGAGCTTCCCGACGAAGGGGTCCGATACAATCTTAAATGCCAGCGCGGATAGCGCCTCGCTGTCACTGGCCTGTCGCACTGCTTTTTCCCCGGTCCTCGGCACGTGCCCAAGGACTGCGGAGATGTCATCCGGCGCAGGCAGATAGTCGACCACGGCGTCGAGCAGATTCTGCACACCCTTGTTGCGGTAAGACGAGCCTGCAAGAACCGGAATGACGGCCCCCGCCAACACCGCGCGACGCAGAGTAGCCCGTATTTCGTCATCTGAAAGGGCCTCGCCTTCAAGATAGCGCATCATAAACTCCTCGTCCGTCAGCGCAATACTTTCGATCAGTTGATGGCGCGCTTCCCGCACCTCTCCCATCATGTCGGGCGGTATCTCACGTTGCTCAATCTGCTTGCCCTCGTTGTCAATGAAATAAAAAGCAGTATTGCCAATAAGGTCTACTATTCCCGCGAATGTTTCTTCGTTGCCGATCGGCAACTGAATCGGAATCGCATTAGCTCCGAGCCGATCGCGAATCATGGCTACGACACGCTGGAAGTTCGCGCCTAGAATGTCCATCTTGTTGACATAGGCAATGCGCGGCACCTTGTATTTGTCCGCCTGCCTCCACACGGTCTCTGACTGGGGCTCTACCCCACCCTTAGCGCAAAACACTGCCACCGCTCCATCGAGCACACGTAAGCTGCGTTCAACCTCGACCGTAAAGTCCACGTGCCCGGGCGTATCAATAATATTCACTTGACAATCGCGCCATTGACAGGTGGTGGCTGCCGAGGTGATGGTGATTCCCCGCTCCTGCTCCTGAATCATCCAGTCCATGGTCGCGGCTCCCTCATGCACCTCGCCTAGCTTATGCGTTTTCCCTGTGTAGTAGAGAATACGCTCGGTAGTCGTGGTCTTACCGGCATCTATGTGCGCCATGATGCCAATGTTTCTGACTCTATCTAGTGGAAATTCTCTCGGCATGACAATACCCCCTTTCTGGCGTTTTAATAGTTGCACTTGGCGCATAGCACATGGCACTTGGCACTTGGCACTTGGCACATGGCGGAAAGCGGAAAGCCGCCTCTCAGCA
>QLUB01000196.1 GCA_018725205.1 candidate division NPL-UPA2 bacterium | reverse complement strand
GCTTGCCATGTCGATGAACTTCCGAAAAGAACAGGTTCGTCATTGAATCTTCGTCATGCGCTATGATCTTCACTTTCTCTCTCCTGTTCATTGAGTTTGTGGGCTAACGATTGAACTCAGCCGCCGTCGTAACCGGTCGGCTGGAGTGATTTGTTAGCGGTCCTGAACACGCGATTGCCAGTAGCCTGGCCGACGCGAGTGATGCGAAAGCGCAAAGATGGTGATCCCATCAGCATCGGGCCGATACACAACAGCAAAAGGAAAGTCCTTGATAAAGACTCGCCGAGTGTTTTTGGTCACGGGCGAACCAGCAAGCGGGAAGGCCAAGGCACGAGCCGTTGCATCCTCGACGGCCGCAGCGAAACGTGCGCCAAGCCCGGGTTCCTCCTTGTTGTAGTAGACGACCTCGGCCAGAAACTCACGCCGCGCTGCCGCGACGAATCTGGCACGCTTCACCGAGTCAGGTGCCGCGCTTCCGCAAAAACGTCTTCTGCGGCGTAGGCTTGTGTCTCGCCGCAGTCAAATGCGGCAACCCGCTCTTCAATCTCTTGGGCCCACGCCGTTTCGATCTCAGAAATAGGCGTCTGTAGTGACTCAAGCAGTGTCTCCGCAAGCTTGGCGCGATCCTCTGCCGCCAAAGCCTGGGCTTGCCGTTCGATCTCTTTATAGGAAGTAGCCATACCTCACCTCGTAGTCCAAATTTTACACCATGAACAGCATCATGTCTTAACCGCTAACTAACGCTCAGCATCAGCGGCGGCGCACAGCACCGTCCGCTGCATGCTGTTGTTGGGCAGCGATCTCAACCGTGCTCACTTGCTTATGGAATGACGATGTACATGGACAGCCAAATCATCACCCCCAAGGTAACGTAAAACGGCCAGATGGAGAATGAGCGCAAAGAGCGAGCGAAGGATCTTGGGAGCGACCCCTTGGGCGTGATTGCGTACAGGTCTGCCGCGATTACTCGGCCTTCGTGAACCTTGTCGATAAATTCGTTATATGAATCACGGAAGCACTTTTCAAGAGCCAAGTAATACGTGTCCAGCACGAGGAAGAGGAACGTCGGTATGGCCGCAATGAGCGCATACGCAGGCTGGCCCTTATCAGCGACGATGACGAGGATTGCCGCAACAAGCGTGATACACCAAGCCTTGCACGACGCACTGTTCGCGGCCATACGCTGGATGACTGACTGAGCGATTCCAAGGTGCGCCTGTACCGCAGGAGACTCTTCTCGGTACATCCGATCATCAGGCATCTTGTTCCTCCATCACGCGCTGTTCCGGATTTTTATCGCTTCTTCTACCCACGTCTCGAGTTTCTCCTTGATGTGGTTGTAGACGGACGTGCTGGTCGAATAGGGCGGATCGTAAGCCTTCACGATCGAAGAAAGCATCTTGCCGGAATCCCCGTACTTGATGCTAGCGAACGGATTACTCCCCTTTGTTGACTGCTGCTGATCACTGTTTTGCAGGTTGTGCACATACACGCCAACGACGCCCTTCTTGTCGTTCCAGGCTTTCACGATCTCATGATTGATCCACTTCCTACCGGCAGTGTTGGCACCAATGAGGACCACCACGCAGGACTTGCCATCCATCTGCTCTGCAATCCACTTCTTGATCTTCTCGTCGCCGCCTTTCGTGATGGTTTCCCAGTCGTTGTCAGAACACGGTCAGTTGCCTTCGATGACACCCATGTTCCTGACCTGAGATGCCCGCCAGTTGTCAGGCTTGTAATGAAAGCTGAAAAAGACTCTACGTGCCATTTGTCACTCCTTTCTCTTGAAAATTGGATTCCAGTGTGGGACCTACCGCTTCCCGCATTTGGGGTTTAGCCGTGTGCGCAACGCAGACTCCAACTGCTCGCGCTACTGCTTTGTGTACTGAGTACTTGGCATGCGATACACGCACATCCAGATATTCTTGTTCGGGCAGTTACGTTCCCAACAGCCTTTACGATCATGTTCGTCAATGCGACTTCCGACCTGACCACTTTGCCCAACATCAAGCACAGTCCAACTCCCATCCTGGGCCACACAGAGGATGACGTAGATTGCTGTTACGTCTAAGAAGTCAGCTTGTGTCAAGGATACACAGACGAAAGGGTATCCGCCGATGGGGACGTTTGTAGCCATACTTGCTTCTCCTTACGATGTGTTTGACTTTGCTGCCCAACGTCCAAGGTGACTCACGGCTGCTCGCGTCACGCCTCCTGCTGTTTCCTCGCTTCGCGGAGGTTCAGGGCTGCTGCTCAGGTACTTGTTGATTCTGGCACGGTCTTCGTTTTCTTTGTTCCCCTTGTGGTACAGCTCGA
>QLUB01000195.1 GCA_018725205.1 candidate division NPL-UPA2 bacterium | reverse complement strand
GTTGTCCCAACTCGGCTATGGCAAGACCGAGACGGCTAGCCTGCCGATCGAGAAATGAACCTGTTCCGGCTGCACATACCGTGTTCATGGCAAAGTCGGTTACCACACCGTGGTTGAGCACGATGATTTTTGAGTCCTGTCCGCCAATCTCGATAATCGTGCGCACATCCGGAACGGCGCGCAAGGTGGCCGCGGCATGCGCGGTAATCTCATTCTTGACGATGTCAGCTCCTACCAGCGCATGTGCCAACATGCGACCGCTGCCGGTAGCACCTACCCCGCCTACCGTTGCATTCCGCGGAATCACGGCGGCAACTCTTTCAGCCCTTCCTGAATGGCCAGAATGGGTTGACCTTGCGTCGGCAAGTATGCGGTAGCCAAGACCTGCATGGCCTCATCCGTAACAGCTACGTTAGTGCTGACAGAACCCACATCAATACCTAAGTACAGCTTTACTCCCACTGACTACCCCCCTTTTGACCGTGCGCTTGCGCATGTGCATCATATCCACAAAAGCTTCCAGCCTAGTCTGTAGTCCCGCCTCGCCGGAGTGCTCATCAAACACCAGCGTCATAATCGGCACCCCAAAATGCTGGCTAATCGTTGGTAGAACACTCTGCGCTACAATCTCCGGCATACAGGTTAGCGGCATGACCTGAATGATGCCATCCACATTTTGCTCACCGTAGATAACACTCTTGCCGACAGTCTCCAGCCCGTGCCCGCCTACAAAACCGCGCAGATACGGACGCGCTTTGTTCCTTAAATTGCGTGCATAGAGCAGGGCACGCGGGTTAGGGATCAGGTGCGCACTAATCCAGTCGCTCACATACGTGCTGCGGAGCACTGCTACACCCATGTCTCCGAGTCGCCTCTCTAAGTGCAGGTTTACACTTGGCTCTATCACCACGTAAATCTCCCCCACAAGCGCCACGCGCAGCGGCTCCGCAGTATCCCGGCGCTGCACCTTACTTAACAGCTCTGTAACCTGATGCTCCGTCTGTCTTAAGTGTGACATATCCCGTACTTGTCCAAAGAGATGCAAAGCCTTTTCCCACACTGCGTCACAGGCCGCAGGCGTTACCTGCACGGCCCGTAGCTCACTTAGTGCTCGTTCCAGTTTGTCTAGGGCCTTGCAGAGCACAAAAGCAAAATGGAGATTACGCACCACCTTGACGGTGGTAGCACCATTAGTCAAAGGCGCGAGGATCCCGCCAAGTTCCCACACGCTGTTTTTCGGCGGTTCAAGCACTAGCATCTTGAGGTCAATCCCTAAGTCTCGCAGTATCTCGCGCTGTGAAGTGGCGTAGAAGCCGAGCCTGCAGGGGCCTGCTCCACCTGCCATCACCACGGTGTCTGCCCCACGAGCTGCGGCCTCAAGGAAGTTCCCGATGTTCACCTTAAAGGGGAGACACACACTCGGGGGAGTACTTTGCGCCTAACGCAATGGTGTGACTGCTGATAGTCGGAGGGACTACGACGGTGTGTCCAAAGTTCTCAAGTAGCGCGCGCAGTACGAGCCACAGAGTCCCCATGTGTGGGAATGTTACGCGCATTAGTGTTCCTCCCCCTAATCATGTCCGTAAAGGCCTCGGCGCGTGTTACCAGTCCGGCTTCCCCACTATGCTCGTCGATGTTTAAGAGCATAAAGGGGAACTCCGCCTTGCGTGCAGCCCTCGCCAACAGGTCTCCTACGATTGACTCCAGACCGCAGCCAAAAGAGGACAAAGTAATCAGGCCATCGACCTCATGTGGATGCTTAAGATAGTACATGCCTGCACCTAGTACGCGTTTGCTAAGCGTCCAAAAGAGCTCCTTCCCTCCCATGCAGGCCAGTCCCCACGCCACCTTTTCGGAGGGCAGCATCTCCGCCGTGCAGACATCTATGTCTAGGGCGCGCAGGTGATCGGCCAAGTTCATGCTGAGGGTCGGGTCATACACGTTGTAAGCGTGACCTAGCAGTGCTACACGGAGGCGCCTGCCGGGCAAGCGGCGGTGTTTAAGTCCGTGAAAGGCCTCCTCGGGGGTTAGTCCTGTAAGGAGTTGGCGCTCAAGGCGCCTCCCCTCCTGCAAGGAACGATAATAGGCCCGCCCGATTGAACTCGCGCTGCGAGAGAAGAATCTGCGCGCCTCAAGCAAAGGCGGTAACCAAGCCAACGACCCCCGCCTTAAGTCAATGGTGGGAGAAAAGAGCGGCGGCAAGCGCGTCTGGCTGTGCGAAAGCATATCCGGCAGTCCCATCAGTTTGGGACAGATGTACGCCCCGCGCTCTACGCTTACGTATCTCGGTACTAGCACGCAGTCCACTTGGTCTTTAAGCTCAA
>QLUB01000194.1 GCA_018725205.1 candidate division NPL-UPA2 bacterium | reverse complement strand
TGCCTGTCGCTCCCACACGGTTTGGGATTCGCACAGCGCAATCAGTCGATGGGACACCCGTCTATGAAGCTGGGGACCGGTCAGCACTATGGGGTGGTGATGCCCTCCTGGCGGTGCGGATTCGCAACCCGGTTATTATCGGGCTAGACCTGACATTCCGCAACGCAAGAATGGATGCCCGCGCCGTTGAAATCGTTGGTGGTGGCACAAGAATTGAAGCTGGTGGTGCGACGGTCGGATACAATGCACCGCTGATGTCGGCAGTAGCGAGAACGCCATTTTTAGCTGAGGCGTTTGCTGAAAACTTCCTAGGGCAAGGTGTGACGCACGGGTTCTTGCGCATTACGTTCCCGTTTTGCATCGGTCGCGCTCCGAAGCCGCCGGTTATGACGGATAATGAATGGGCAGTCGCTGAACTTGAGGTCAGCGTACAGGAGAACCCTGTGCTTGCTATGCCGGTGTATCGCTGGGAATTTGTGGATGTCTTGCCGGCGGAGTTGGCTTAAAATGGATACTAAAACGGTTACATCACTTGATATAATTCAGTCACAGGCCGCGCCAGAAGTCATAACAATACCAGGATTTCGTCCTGGTACGGTAATTAACGTTAGGATTAAGTATGTTGATTTGACTACGGCAATCCTGGAGACCAATATCAGCAACCCACTTCTCGCACTTGCCTACCAGCAGGCGCGAGAGGGTAAGTCAAGGCAGGAGATTGAAGACGAAGTGAACCGCCAATCTGACACCCCTGCCGCAGACGCGGAACGTGTTTTGGCGTCACTTAGTACGTTGGCACAGCAAGCATTAGTTGAACCGACATATGAACAACTGACAGCTATTGCGCCACTCAATGCGGAGCAGCTTGCTGCAGTTTATCTTTACATGTTGTATGGTGAGCGAGGCGATGGATTGTCTCCCTTTCGTGACAAGTCAGGGGTTCGCGAGGCTGATAAGCGTAGCGACATTTTACCAAAGGAGGCCATCTGAGTTCTTAAAATTAGATGGCCTGCGTGCTTTTTTACTGGATGAAGCGGCAGCGCATTTTGTGGTGGAACGGCAGCGGTTGGAGGTGAAGCAATATGGCGGTGAATCTAGGGACTATTTACGCTGAACTAGGTTTGCGTATGGATAAATTTAACCAAGGCGCAAGCTTGGCTACCACTAAAATTAATGCACTTGAAGATCGGATGAAGTCAACAGAAGAAGCGTCAACCATGCTCGCCACTGGTGTGCTAGCTGTTGGTGCCGCAATGGGTGTAGTCGGCGGTTATGCTATTGTGCTTGCTGCGCAGATGGAGCAGTCTGAAATTGCTTTCGGGACGCTGCTTGGAAGTGGTGAAAAGGCGAAAGCGTTCTTACGTGATTTGGCTGGGTTCGCGGCTAAGACACCCTTTGAAATGCCAGGATTGATGCGTGGGAGTAGAATGTTGCTGGCGTTTGGTTTCCAGGCGAAGGAAATTATCCCAATGATGACAGCGATTGGCGACAGTGTGGCGGCACTTGGTGGCGGTGAATTTGAGATTCAGCGAGTTGTGCGTGCACTTGGCCAGATGCGGGCCAAAGGGAGGGTTTCTGCGGAAGAAATGATGCAGATGGCAGAACTGGGTATCCCCGCCTGGGAAATTTTAGCTAAAGAAATCGGCGTGAGCATACCTAAAGCCATGGAGTTAGCAAGTCAAGGCGCGATTGACGGTATGACGGGGGTAAACGCTCTTCTTGCGGGAATGGGTGGAAGGTTCGAGGGTGCGATGGAGGCGCAGTCAAAAACCATAATTGGTATGTGGTCTACAATTCGAGACAATGTTAACCTTGCAGCGGTTTCGATGGGGAATACACTGATCGCAGCGCTAGATATTAGTGAACACGCTGAACAAGCCATTGAAGCCTTGAATGAAGTTAGAATTACTATGGAAGCGTTCGAGAAGGTAGCTACTGCACGTGGGCTACGTGCAGCGATTGTAGAGCTATTCGGGCCGCAGACTACGACCGCGATTCTAAGCGTTGCGGGCGCGATTATAGGGGGTTTGGTTCCTGCGATTGGTGTAGCGACAAAGGCATTATGGCTGAAATTTGCCGCACTTGCGGCTCTGAAGCCTTGGATGTTGGCCGGAGCCGTTGCGGGAACTTTACTTGCCACTAGGATGATTATACAAGCCGAGGCTACACGTGGAAGTACAAAGTCGCTGCAAGACCATATCGCTGAGTTGCGTAGACAGGCAGGAGCGACTGCACGTTCCGGAGTGCAGACTGAAAGATTCCGTACTAACTTACGGCGGGTCGGGATACAAGCAAGGCAGACTGGAACCAGCGTTGCAGATGCGGCGACATTGGCCCAAGAACGTATTCGCGAT
>QLUB01000193.1 GCA_018725205.1 candidate division NPL-UPA2 bacterium | reverse complement strand
ACACGCCATCAAGGTGTTTGGGCAAAATCTAAAGCAATTGCTCCTGTTGGCCCCGGTTAAAGGCAAAACTTTTCTGGCCATCGACCCAGCTTACCGCACGGGCTGCAAACTGGCGGTAGTCGGTCCTACAGGCAAAGTCTTGGCGACGGCAGTAAGCTACTTTACCCCGCCCCAAAACGATAGGAGCGGGGGCACTCGCCTAATCCTCAAACTGATTGAGGCTCATGGAGTACAAGCTGTAGCTATCGGTAACGGTACGGGTAGTAGGGAATCCGAGGACTTTATCGCTAATCTCATTCGCGAGCACAACCTCAGAGTCTCCTACACCATCGTCAATGAGGCGGGCGCGAGTGTTTACTCGGCATCCGAACTGGCGGGCAAAGAACTGCCGGAACTTGACGTCACTCTGCGCGGGGCGGTGTCTATCGGTCGCCGCGTGCTTGACCCGCTGGCTGAACTGGTAAAGATTGACCCCAAGGCCATCGGAGTCGGGCAGTACCAGCACGATGTCGACCAAAAGCAGCTGGCCGATAAGCTGACCGGGGTAGTAGAGGACTGCGTGAACAGCGTAGGGGTGGATCTAAACACCGCCTCACCCGCACTCCTGCGCTATGTAGCGGGCGTAACCCCGACTGTAGCCAAGAACATAGTGGCTTTTCGCGACGAACACGGTGAGTTCGTTTCGCGCGACGCGCTAAGGAAGGTGCCGCGCCTCGGGCCCGCCACATATACGCAGTGCGCTGGGTTCTTGCGCGTGCCCGCAGCAAAGAACATCCTCGATAATACGCCGGTTCACCCCGAGAGCTATGCGTTGGCGGAGCGATTTTTGGCCATGTCCGGTGACCTAGAGAGCCTCACTACGGGAAGGGTGCAAATGAGCGAAACAGCACTTGCGCAAGCGGCAACAGAGCTCGGCGCGGGTCTGCCCACACTGCGAGATATCTATCAGGCACTAAGAAAGCCGGGTCGAGACCCGCGCGAGGATGTGGCGGGGCCCGTGTTTCGCAGTGATGTCCTGCAAATGGAGGACCTCGCCGAAGGCATGGTGCTCACCGGCGTGGTACGCAATGTCATTGATTTCGGCGCCTTCGTCGATATCGGCGTTAAGCAGGATGGCTTAGTGCACATATCCGAGATAAGTGACAAGTACATTAAGCACCCCTCAGAGGCCGTAGCCGTCGGCGATGTGGTAAAGGTTAGGATTCTCAGCGTAGACCCGAAGCGCAAACGCATTGGACTGTCGATGAAGGGGACAAAGAGATAAATTGGAGTATGGGTGTGTCAAATTGCGCTACATTGCAGTTTCTAACCAACCATTTCCCGTCACAAAAGCCCCGTGACCGAATGTACTTGCTGGTGTTTTTGCGTAAAGAGTAGAAAGAGCAACGCTAGTTTACCCTGCACCTCTTCGGCGTACGCCATATGAAGTAATGGCCATTCATAACTCGGTTTATCGTTCTGACAGTAAATATGACAAAACGTTCTTATATAACATACAGGAAAGTGCAAGGGGGCACCGAACCAACCGAATTAATTGGAGAAAATATGGGAAGGGAGATGGCCACATGAAGTTATACCTAAACCCTGTTTACAGATGGATACTCAGGGAGGATGGGGGGTTTGAATAGTTTGCTTGACACCTACCCAAAACTGCTCTATACTTTCCATTATGGATAGATATGTAGCGATAGGCAAAGCCTCTGAAGCGTTGGGTGTGTCAATAACGACGTTGCGTCGCTGGGAGGCTGAGGGCAAGCTGATCCCGGAGCGCACAGCGGGGCGGCAGCGCCGGTATGATCTGGAAAGGCAAAAGCAGGTGCTAGAACTCTATTGCGCCAAGCAAGGCTGGACGTTCGAGGTGATTGCCGATTTGGGTTAAAGACCGCTTGTTGCGTTTTGGCGCGGAACTGGTGTTCGCAATTTGCGAAGCGAAAGACGTGGAGGTGCTCATCACGGTGTTTTCGGCACGGCTGTATGGCAGCCGCTCTCGCAAGAACCAGAAACTGCTCGATGGTGTGAAGCGGGCTGTGGAGGAGACGTCATGTTGACCGCCCACAAGATCGCGCTCGACCCAAATAACGCGCAGGCGACGTACTTTGCCCGTGCCGCCGGGACGGCGCGGTTCGCCTACAACTGGGCCCTGGCCGAGTGGCAGCGGCAATATGAGGCGTGCAAGACCGACCCCTCCTTGCCGAAACCTTCGCAAATGGCGCTGCGCCGCCAACTCAACGGCATCAAAGGCGAGCAATTCCCGTGGATGCTGGAAGTCACCAAGAACGCGCCACAAGTGAATTTGCATGAACACGCAAATTCGATTGATGGCGATCATCCAGTTGGGTGAGGCGTTCAAGAATTTCTTCGCTGGTCGCACCAAGTACCCGAAG
>QLUB01000192.1 GCA_018725205.1 candidate division NPL-UPA2 bacterium | reverse complement strand
TGCTTTACAACTGGGAAGCCGAGGCGCAGAAGTTCGCACCCGAGCTGCGCGTCGTGGTCATTGCCGGTCAGCCCGACGAGCGGCAGCGGTAAATTAGACGCCCTGCTAGAACTCCTGCGCGATGCGCTCCCCGGCGGGCACCGCGTGCTGGTGTTCTCGCAGTTTACTACCATACTTGCGCTGGTGGGAGCGGCACTAAAGACCGAGGGCGTCGCCTATCACTACCTCGACGGCAATACCCCCTCCGAAGAACGCATGCGCTTGGTCAATAGCTTTAACGCTGGCGACAAACCCGTGTTCCTTTTGTCGCTCAAGGCAGGCGGAACAGGGCTCAACCTCACCGGTGCAGACACCGTCATACATCTAGACCCCTGGTGGAATCCCGCAGTAGAAGACCAGGCCACCGATCGCGCCTACCGTATCGGCCAAGGCAATTCGGTTCAGGTCTACAAGCTTATTGCCCGTAACACCATCGAGGACCGCATCTACGAGCTGCAACAGGCCAAAAGAGAACTGATCGACTCCATCATTAAACCCGGCGAAAACTTCGTAACCAAGATGAGCGAGGCGGAGATACGCAGATTGTTTGACGTGGGATAGCGTGACATGATAGAGGCCCAGATTGAGTCCGTTGTCTGGCGTAACAAACTCGCTGATACTACCTGTAACGTAAGTGGGGGCGAAACAGCACATCGCAAGCCCGTTCGCGCCGTGTTCCGCGACAGCAGTTTTGCATGTTCGCCAGAGAAGATTCTGGCTTCGAATGCGATAGTGAGAGTGATTTAAATGGCAAAGAAAAACGAACTTACGATCCGATCGTCGGCGGCAGAGTACCTGACATTCGTCGCGGCAACAGGCGACGATGCGCAGAGCGTCGAAATGCGCTACGAGGATAGCAATATCTGGTTGACACAAAAAATGATGTCCGTGCTTTATGATGTCCGGGTTCAAAATATAGGTCAGCATATAAAGAAAATTTTCGCCGATAACGAACTCGACCGGGAGTCAACTATAAAGAAATACTTTATAGTTCAAACCGAGGGTGGGCGCAAAGTTTCCCGTGAAATCGAGCATTACAATCTGCAAATGATAATCGCAGTCGGCTTCAAGGTGAAAAATGAGCGCTCCGTGCAGTTCCGTAAGTGGGCAAGCTCCATCGTCAAGGACTACACCATTCAGGGGTGGGTTATGGACACCGAGCGCCTGAAAAGCGGCGGTTCGGTCTTAACACGGGACTACTTCGAGTGTCAACTGGAGAAAATCCGCGAGATACGCATGTCGGAGAGGAAGTTCTATCAGAAGATAACTGACCTATATGCAACGGCGCTCGACTACGACAAGACGGCGGCAGCGACAAGGCGATTCTTCGCCACGGTACAGAACAAGATGCACTACGCGATCCACGGTCAGACGGCGGCGGGGGTAATTGTCGGTCGCGCCACCGCCGAGCCCCCTCGTATGGGCCTAACGACTTGGGAAGGCGCACCAAGTGGTAAAATCCACAAGACGGACGTGGTTGTTGCTAAAAATTACCTCACGGAATTGGAGCTGGGGCAGATGGCGCGAATGGTATCTGCATACCTTGACTTCGGTGAAAACATGGCTCTTCGCAACATTCCGATAACCATGGCAGACTGGGAAATCCGCCTGAACCGATTTATTGAGATGTTCGAATACGGCTTACTAAAAGACGCAGGGAGAATTTCTGCGGAGATCGCCAAATTGCACGCGCTGACCGAGTTCGAAAAATATCGCATAACCCAGGACTGTTTGTTCGAGAGCGACTTTGACCGCTTTGTCGCACTCGAACAGGGTGTCGAGCAAATTCGGCGGATACTGCCGACCGAATCTGGGGACGAAGGTGGTCACGAATGAAGCTGCAATTCAAACATCAGCAATTTCAAGCCGACGCGGCAAATGTCGTTTGTGAGGTGTTCGCGGGTCAGCGGTTCCACGCCACACCTAGGTAAGAGACCTATGTAAAACCTAAACTCCCTAAAGTTTTAGCGTAGACAGGAAAAAAGGACACAAGAACAATCTAATCCCCCCTTCAGGATAGTCAACTTCAGGTCTTTGCAGGGTTTCTGTGTTTATTATCAACCTCTTGTTTTCCCCATCTGTATACGCTATAATTAGCGTATACAGAGAGAGAGCGGGGGAGTTGAGATGCCCATTTCAAAATATTCGTTGATTGATGTTCCATCGGGTGACGGCGTTCACACTAAGATCGCCGGAGCCAAGGGCGAGAAATACGTCTACAAGTACACGCATTACTTTCGCAACGCAGAAGGTAAGCCCCGCAACAGGGCTATACTGATCGGCAAGCTTGATGCCGAAACCGGCAAGATGGAGCCGAACAGCAACTACTATGAGTTATTCAAGATAGCACTAGG
>QLUB01000191.1 GCA_018725205.1 candidate division NPL-UPA2 bacterium | reverse complement strand
CTGGGGACCCCTACCCATCGCATCATCACCAAAAACATACTGCCCTATCTCGTATCCGTCATCATGTTGCGCTTTGCCTTAACTGTGCCCATGGCCATAGCCTCTGAGGTTTTTCTCTCCTACATCGGTCTCGGCCTGCCTCTGCACATCCCCTCTTTGGGCAACCTCGTCAATGAAGGCCGTCAGCTGATGATGGTGCCGGCCCTGCGCTACCAACTCATCTTCCCGTCCGTTGTGCTCTCACTTATCACCATATCGTTCTACATCATCGGCAATGCCTTTTCCGATGCGGCTGATCCGCGCAACCATACCTAGACGCAGGAGGCGAAAAAATGACAGGAAACCTAATTTCGGTGCAAGGGCTAGTCGTAAAATTCAGCCTGCGTGGGCGCGTGCTGACCGCCATACGGGACGCCTCCTTGGACGTGCCCCTAGGTAAGACACTGGCCATCGTTGGCGAATCGGGCTCCGGGAAAAGTGTGCTCGCCAAATCCTTTGTGGGTATGCTTGACGCGAACGGCTGGGTTGACGCAGGTGACATCATGTTTGAGGGCGAAAACCTGGCCACATTCAGGGAAGAAAAGCAGTGGGTACGTATTCGCGGCAAGAAGATCGCCATGGTGTTTCAAGACCCCATGACCGCACTGAATCCTCTGCGCACAATAGGTATGCAAATCCAGGAAACAGTTAAGCTGCATCAGCAACTAGAGGGAGCAGCGGCCAAAGAGAGAGCTATCGAGCTCTTGTCTGAGGTCGGCATCGCCTCGCCGCGGGAGCGCTACCACCAGTACCCGCACGAGTTCTCCGGAGGTATGCGCCAGCGTGTGGTCATCGCTATTGCCATGGCTTGTCAGCCCCGCCTCCTCATCTGCGACGAGCCCACCACCGCCCTAGACGTGACGATTCAGGCGCAAATTCTGGAGCTTATACGCCGCCTGCAAGAGGAGCACAAACTCACCGTCATTTACATTACCCACGATCTCGGAGTCGTGGCCCATGTGGCCGACAAAGTAGCCGTCATGTATGCGGGGGAGATTGTGGAGTGCGGAATGGCGGACGATATCTTCTTTAACCCGCAGCACCCCTATACTTGGGCCCTTATGTCGTCGCTGCCGCAGTTAGGTGTCAAAGGCGAGCCACTCTTCTCGATCTCCGGCACGCCCCCTAATTTGTTCAACGAAATAGTGGGCGATGCGTTCGCCCCGCGCAACCCTCGCGCCTTAAAAATAGATTTTGTCGAGCGTCCACCTGTGTTTAAGGTCAGTGACACTCACTATGCCAAGACTTGGCTACTTGACCCGCGCGCGCCTCGGGTGGAGCCTCCGCCTGCGATTAAGCAGATTAAGCTTCAGTACGGAGAAGGGCGGGTGCGAGCATGACAGAGCGAGAAGCATTGCTGGAACTCAAGCATATCAGCGTCGAGTTCAAACAGCGCGGTTCACGCCAAGCCTTTCGTGCCGTTGACGACGTCAGCCTTAAGTTGTGGCGCGGCGAGACATTAGGCGTCGTAGGCGAATCAGGGTCGGGCAAAACTACCATTGGGCGCACCATTGTGCGCATTAATGAAGCTACCCACGGCGAAATATACTTCAAAGGGCAGCGCATCAACGGCAAAATCTCCCCCGCCCTCGATGACGAGGTGACGCGGCGCATCCAGATGATATTTCAGGATCCCATGGCTTCGCTTAATGAGCGCGCCAAAGTTGATTACATAGTTTCCGAAGGATTGTACAACACCAAAGCCTACCGCGACGAAGCGGAGCGGCAAGCCAAAGTTGAAGCATGCTTGCGGGAAGTCGGGCTCCTGCCTGAGTTTGCTTCACGCTTTCCGCATGAGTTCTCGGGTGGGCAACGCCAGCGCATCGGAGTAGCGCGGGCCCTGATTATGGAGCCGGAAATTATTATTGCCGATGAGCCTATTTCCGCGCTTGACGTATCGATCCGCGCACAGATTCTGAATCTCATGGCTGCGCTGCAGCGCGACAAAGGCTTGACCTATATCTTTATCGCTCACGACCTCTCAGTTGTGCGGTTTATCACCGACCGCGTTGCTGTGCTGAGCAAAGGCAAGATAGTCGAGTTAGCGGAAACCGAAGAGCTCTTTGCCTGCCCCTTCCACCCGTATACACGCTCACTCCTCTCTGCGGTGCCTTTGCCCAATCCTGTCGAGCAGCGTAAGCGCACCCCTCTCGCCTATGACTCTTCCCAGCACGACTACGCACAGGAGAAACCGCAGTGGGCCGAGGTGCGTCCCGGCCACTTCGTCTGGGGCAATGAGCGGGAACTCCATGCGTGGATGAAGCAGTAGGGACGGAGCCTTTTGCTTCACGGGGCGCCTTCCGCTCGCCGCTTTCCGCTTGTGAGAAGCAGCACATAGCACATGGCGCATAGCACATGGCACA
>QLUB01000190.1 GCA_018725205.1 candidate division NPL-UPA2 bacterium | reverse complement strand
GGAACCCTAGCCTGTGTCGCAAAAGATCATTAATAATCGCCCCCGACAATGTGGCCGGCCTAGCGGCATCTAATGCTGGGTAGAGGACATGAGCTGTCATTAGCGCGCCTATGCCCTCCTTAATAGCGGTGCGGAAGGGAGCTAACTCCACCTGCTCCAGTACTTCCGCAGTGCGGGAAACCACGGGCAGTACAGCGTGGGAATCCTCGCCGGCGTTGCCGTGGCCGGGGAAATGTTTGCCTACCGCTAGCACCCCCGCTTCAGCCAGCCCCTTAGCCGCCATAGCTCCTAGCTGGCCTACTCGGCGTGGGTCATCGCCAAACGAGCGCACACCAATTACGGGGTTGCGCGGGTTATCGTTAACATCGAGTACCGGCGCGAAATTCGTATTGATGCCACAGGCAACGAGCTGCCTGCCAAGCGCAAAGTAGACGCGGCGCACAACATCCGGGTCGCCAAGCCCCATGCTTGCGGCAGCTAACGCCATGGCGCT
Source organism: candidate division NPL-UPA2 bacterium (assembly GCA_018725205.1). Taxonomy (GTDB): domain Bacteria; phylum Bacillota; class UBA994; order UBA994; family UBA994; genus UBA994. Next base: position 1,916 of record QLUB01000190.1, on the reverse strand, counting down.
GGGCCAGCGCGGGGTTCCTGTGGTGTGCCGTGACACCGGGCCCCCTTCCTGGTCGATGGCCAAGAGCAAGGGCCAGCCTGACGGCGATGCCTCAGCCTCGCTTTGCAGATGCGCCGAGAGCGTGTGCACTTCTGCTTCGCTCCCTAAATTGCGACTAAAGTAGATGATGCCGCCTACGCCAATGTCGTGTATTAACGCCTTAGCCGCAGCCGGATCTTTGCCCATAAAGCCGCACATCATCACTTGTCCGGCCTTCACGGATAGCGGCAGGCCACCAGTCGAAAATTCACTCCGCATGGGCGAGCACGGCATTGGCAAAGCGGGCGCGTAGCGGGTAGATGTCGGTGCCGTTTCTGCCGGCGTGCACCCTGTTGGTCAAGAGGACAATGCCGATGTCGCTTTCAGGGATACACCATAGGCTGGTGCCAGTAAACCCAGTGTGACCAAAGGCGCGCGGGGAGAGGAGATCTCCACCCGAAGAGTGCGTGCCCGAAGGCAGTATCCAACCCAAACCGCGAGGTTCCGCCCCGCCTGTATGCCGAGCAGTCGCCGTGCGGACGGTTAAGCGTGACAAGACGGCTTTGCCTTGGTGAGTGCCCCCGTTTAGCCACATGGCCGCATAGCGCGCGACATCCTCTGCTGTGCTAAACAGCCCGGCATGCCCAGCTACTCCGCCCATGGCATAGGCGTTCTCGTCGTGCACTTCGCCCCACATGTACTTGCCGTAGTCGCCTCGATACTCTGTAGCGGCGATTCTGTGCCGCTTGTCGTCGGGCGGCAGGAAGTCCGTGTCGATCATGCCGAGAGGTTCGAATATGTTTTCACGGGCAAAGTCGGCGATGCTCTGGCCAGTGACAGCGTGCACAAACTCCCCTAGCATAATGAAACCTAGGTCGCTGTAAATGACGTCTTGGGCCAGTCGAGCCTGGTCCTCGAGTTGCAGATTGCAGATGTGCTCGATTATCTCAAGTCGTGACAAGCCTAGATGCCACAAGTCCACGTGGGCCGGCAAACGCGACGTGTGGGTCAATAGATGGCGCAGCGTAACCTTGTCCTTCCCCGCTCGGCCAAAGCTCGGCACAAACAGAGCTAAGGGATCATCGAGCCGTGCAAGTCCTCGTTCAATTAAGAGCAGTACGGACGGTAGCGTGGCCATGACTTTGGTGAGTGAGGCCACGTCGAAGAGGGTGTGTGGGCGCATAGCCACGCGCTCTGGCGACCTAACGGCTAAGCCATAGGCGCGCGGGCCGATTATTTGACCGCGACGCACAATTGCTGCCACCGCCCCCGGGATAGTGCCTCCTCCGTCACCTACCGCTCGGCACACCACGTCGAACGCTGCTTCTAGGCGTTTGGGTGAGAAACCAAGCGCTTGTGGGTCAACTTTGCCTTTGCCGTGCGTTTTGTGGACTGAGGTTGTGTTGGCGGGCGGCTTTGGGCTGCCCCTCATAGTGATGGCTCGCCTAATCGAGCCGTTCACTGCCTGTAGTGAGGCCCGCGCCACGGCTTGACCTTCCCCGGTCAAGAGCGAAACGAGAGCTACGTCAAGTTCGCCATCGCATTCTCGCAGCTCTTTCTCTGCGTTCTCCTCTGAGATTTGAGCCGCAGAGGCCAGAGTACGGCGCGCGCGACGGGTGAGCTTGGCGTTGTGCGAGCTGGCACCGGCCATTAAATTAGAATATGTACGCCCGAGCGCAATCATCGTAGCGGTAGAAATCATGTTGAGGATCATCTTCTGCGCGGTGGCATTCTTTAGTCGCGTTGACCCAGCCACGACCTCCGGGCCAACGTCAACACAAATAACGACGTCCGCGAGTTCCATAAGCACCCCTAGCGCACCTACGAGGGCCACGGTTTTTGCGCCTCGCGCGCGCGCCTCCTCTAGCACGCCGGCAACAAAGGGAGTTTGTCCCGAA